>JASEGV010000006.1:0-31503 GCA_030017895.1 Bacteroidota bacterium
CGACGATAAAATCTATAACACTAAACTTATATTTGAATTTTTGGAACTGCCCTTAAGGGTGTAAGTATGAAACATATCTCAAACCTATTGTTGCTCGAGGAGATACTTTATGAAAAATATCTTCTTACCAAAAAAGAAAAATTTAATTATTCTGTTCCGGCTCAATGGCTAAAGCACAAACAGGCACAACGGAAAGCTGTAAAAGTACATCCATACAAATTTTTCTGGGATTCAGTACGATATGTGATGAAATATAAATCACACAAGGTACAGACTACCAAACGGGGTAATTGGACTAAAGATGCTGTAATTTACAATTTATTCACTCGAAGTGGTACCGCATTCAATCACAGTCGTAATGGAAGCCTCGATTTGCCTGTCAACTCAGAGGGCTTCCGCGAAACCGGATCGTTTCTGAAAGCACTTGCACTTTTACCTTATTATCAATCGTTAAGAGTGAATACTATTCATCTCCTTCCTATTACTTCGATTGGAGTTGATGGCAATAAAGGAACGCTCGGCTCGCCTTATGCAATAAAAAATCCGTATGAAATCGATCCTAACCTTGCCGAACCAAATATCGGAGTTGGGGCTGAAATTGAATTTGCTGCATTTGTCGAGGCGGCGCACAAACTTGGAATACGGGTAGTGGTCGAGTTTGTTTTTAGAACGATGGCGAAAGATGGTGATTGGGTTAAAGATCATCCGGAATGGTTTTACTGGATAAAAGAGAATGTAGAAGATCGCGAACCCCGCTCAACCGACGGAACAAAATACGGTTCACCAATTTTTTCAAAAGAAGAATTAGAAAAAATATTTTACGCAGTCAGTCGGCATAGGTTCGATAAACTTGTTTCTCCGCATCGGATATATCGGGAGATGTTTACTGATGTACCGAAGAAAGAAACGATTCATAAATCAGGAAACAGGTACGTAGGAATTTTAGACGATGGAACACGGGTTCGAATTCCGGGTGCATTCGCAGATTGGCCCCCCAACGATACACAGCCGCCTTGGGGCGATGTTACTTACTTAAAATTATATCAGCATCCGGATTTCAACTATATCGGTTACAACACTGTGCGGATGTATGACGAACATTTATCGGAACCTGAAAATATTAACAAGCCGCTCTGGGAAAAAATCGTCGGAATTATTCCGCATTACCAACGTTCGTTCGGTATCGATGGTGTAATGATTGATATGGGGCATGCTCTTCCGATGGATTTGAAACATCAGATGATCGACAAAGCCCGAGAGATTAATCCTGACTTTGCATTTTGGGATGAGAATTTTTCTGTTTCAAATAAAAGCGTTGATGAAGGATATAATGCTGTTATCGGTTATTTGTGGTGCGATCAACACAATACGGAACGGTTAAAAAAGATATTATATAATTTTTCGTGCGATGGTTATCCGATACATTTTTTTGCTACACCCGAAAGTCATAATACTCCGCGGGCAGCAGCGCGGCTCGGTGGAATTAAATTCTCGAAATATGCCTGGGTGATAAATAATTTCATTCCTGCCATTCCTTTCATCCATAATGGTTTTGAGATTGGCGAGACATTTCCGATTAATACAGGTCTTGGTTTTTCGGCTGAAGACTTACTTGAATATCCTTCGCACAAGCTGCCTCTATTTAGTGAGTTTGCGTTCGATTGGAATTCTAAATATGATTTTACTAAATTTATACGACAAATATCTGAAATTCGAAATAAACATCATAAGCTGATTACAAACATAAATCCAAAAAGTTTTGTATTTTATCAGACGCAACACCCGGATTTAGTAGTACTCGAACGCAGGAATCGGAAGCGACTTATTTTTGCCGCTAACGGTAATCCCGAAAAACCTGTGAATCTTGATGTCGATTTATGCACAAAAAAGCGTGGAACAACCGATTTGATTTCCGGCAGAATTTTTAAAATAGAAAAAGGAAAATTAGTATTGAACTTAAAACCGTTCGAGTGTTTAGTTTTAGAATTATGAGACTTTTAAAAAATATATTATTCCATCTGATATTTATTGGGACAACAGTTTTAATTTATTCCTGTTCAGACGCTGATCAGCGACATAAAATTTTAATATGGCATCAGATGCGGGTGGATGAACGGGAAATTTTAGAATCGCAGCTTGAGCGATTTAGAAAAGAAAATCCTGATCTTCGTGTTGAGCAGCTTTATAAAGAGACCGAAGAACTCCGTTCAGGATTTATCATAGCAGCTATTGCAGGTCAGGGTCCCGATTTGGTTTATGGCCCTTCTGATCAGGTTGGTCCGTTTCAAGTGATGGATATTATTTTACCACTCGACACTTTATTTGAACGGGAGTGGCTCGATAAATTTAATCCGAAAGCGTTAACACATTACAAAGGCGGACTTTATCAGATTGCCGATAAGCTTGGCAATCACCTTACGCTTGTTTACAACAAAGCTTTGGTAACCTTACCTCCAAAAACTGATGTTGAGTTGATTGATCTGGCAAAAAAGATTATGGTATTCGATAAAACCGGCAAGCCCGAACGTTATGGTTTAGTGTGGAATTATACCGAACCATTTTTTTTCGTCCCATTCTTAAGCGGATTCGGCGGGTGGGTGATGGATGAGAATGGAAATCCGACTTTAAATACGCAAGCCAATATCGATGCACTCAATTTTATTAAAGATTTACGCGACAAACACAAAATAATTCCTAATGAAGCCGACTACAATATTGCGGATCTTTTATTTAAGGATGGAAAAGCCGGAATGATTATTAACGGCGATTGGTCGTGGGCAAGCTACGCAAAAGCGGGTATTAATATCGGAATTTCGCCTCTTCCAAAAATAACTAAAACTGGTTTTTGGTGCGCGCCGATGGTTTCGCCGAAGGGTTATTCGATTAATGGAAATGTTAAAAAAGAAAAATTGATTGAAGTTATTAGGTTATTAAAATTTTTACTTGCCCCTAAACAACAAATGGAAATAACCACAAAGCTTAACACGATGCCTACATTAATTGAATTGTATGAAGATCCATTTTTCAAAAATAATGAAATAATGGTGAACTCGCAGTTACAGATTGACCGCGGCAGGGCGATGCCGGTTGTTCCTGAACTTCGTGCTATCTGGGATGCTATGCGTCCGAGTTATCAGGCAGTTTTAGGTGGCGCAAAAACTCCTGAACAAGCGGCTAAGGATATGCAAGAGTTAGCAATCAGAAAAATTAAAGAAATGAATGAATGAATAAACTATCCCGAAATATTTTCATCGCATTTTTTGTCGGTCCAACAATTCTGATATTACTCGCCGTTGTATTCTATCCATTTATTTACAACCTGATAATTTCATTTTCGAATATGAACCTTCGGCATATTAAGGATTGGGAACTGATCGGTTTAGTGCAGTATATAAAAGTATTTACAGATCCCACGGAGCCGACTTTCTTCAATGTATTTTTAAAAACAATCATCTGGACTTTTACGAACGTCTTCTTCCATGTTGTAATTGGAGTTTTTCTTGCATTACTTTTAAATCAGCATATACGCGGTAAATCGGTTTATCGGACACTTTTAATTTTACCCTGGGCAATACCCCAATACATCGTTGCATTAACCTGGCGCGGAATGTTTAATTACGAGTACGGGTCAATAAATCTAATCATCACAAAATATCTCTCTCTCCCGGCTGTTGAGTGGCTTAAAAGTCCTACCGAGGCGTTCCTCGCTTGTATTCTCACAAATATATGGCTTGGTTTTCCGTTTATGATGGTAGTAGCTTTGGGGGCACTGCAAAGTATTCCGCATGAACTTTACGAAGCAGCCGACATCGACGGCGCTTCGTGGTTTCAAAAACTCAGAAATATTACACTTCCGCTGATACGTCCGGTTATGATTCCGGCAATAACGCTCGGAATAGTTTGGACTTTCAACAACTTGAATATCATTTGGCTTGTAAGCAACGGCGGCGAACCATCCGACCAAACTCATATACTTATATCATTCGTTTACAAAGCTGCTTTCAATTTATACAGATACGGATATGCTGCCGCGCTTTCGTTTGTGATTTTTGTAATCCTCCTTTTTATTAGTCTAACTTTTATGAAACGAACTAAAGCCACCGAGAGCGCCTATTGAAGTTTGGAATTTAAAAATGAAAAACACATTCAAATCAAAAAAAATTTTAGTTAAAATTGCAACTCACATAACGCTGATTATTTTTGCTATCATTACTGTATATCCTGTATCGCAGGTTATAACAATTTCGCTGCGTCCTGCCGACCGATTGCTTTCAACTTCATTGGAAATAATACCCGACAACGCAACACTGAATGCTTACATCGATCTTTTCACGAACCGTCCTTTTTTACTCTGGACTGCTAACAGTGCTTTTGTTGCGTTGGTTGTAACTTTAACCGGTGTTGTGTTTGCATCAATGGCGGGTTATGCTTTTTCCCGTTTCAAATTCATCGGTAAAAAAATCGGCTTGCTAAGTTTGCTTGTTACTCAAATGTTCCCCGCTACTATGTTACTCCTTCCTCTTTACATAATGTTAATCTATTTGGGATTAATAAATACATATTTAGGGATCATAATTATTTACACTGCAACCGCCCTCCCTTTTTGCGTTTGGACTATGAAAGGTTACTACGATACAATTCCGTTCAGTCTGGAAGAAGCTGCAAAGATTGACGGTTGCAATCAGTTTCAGGCGTTTTACAAAATCATTATTCCGCTTGCCTCTCCGGCGCTTGTAATTACCGGACTTTTTTCGTTTATGACTGCTTGGTCGGAATATATTGTTGCCGCACAAGTTTTGCAGGATGCCCAACTATGGACTCTTCCTCTCGGACTTAAATCATTCGAGGCGAATATGACTACCGAGTGGGGTTTGTATGGAGCTGCTTCGTTTATTGTGATGATACCGGTAGTTGTCTTGTTCCTTGTTCTCAGTCGTTGGCTGGTTTCAGGTTTAACACTTGGGAGCGTAAAGGGCTAATTCTATTATTTATCATATTTGAAACAAATTTATGGCTGCATTTTTACCAAAAAATACTATTTCGCTTGTGAAACCGACCAAGCAACAGCGTCCGACACTCAAACTTGTCTTGAAAATTTCGATCGGC
The DNA here is from genome assembly GCA_030017895.1 of Bacteroidota bacterium. Classification (NCBI taxonomy): domain Bacteria; kingdom Pseudomonadati; phylum Bacteroidota; species Bacteroidota bacterium. The sequence continues at coordinate 5,107 of JASEGV010000006.1, forward strand.
TTGCTGCTGCTTTTTATTATTTCCTTGATGTTTCCTTCTACAGCCTCAATCGAAATAACCTACAAGGTTGGTTCTGTATGGTCAGAAAATGACCTCATCTCGCCCTTCTCTTTCCCGATTTTAAAAGATCAAAAACAATATGATGCTGAAGTTGAAGAGGCTAAATCTAAAGTCTATAAAGTTTTTATTTTAGATAAACAGATAGCTGTTGCTCAACTCGCACATTTTAAAAGCATACTCAGTGATCTGAAAGCATTTATAAATATTCAACAGCAATCGAAGATACAGTTCTCTGAGAATGACTCGGTGCAATTGAAAGAGATTTATTCAAGATATTCGAACCTCCTGACTGAATACAATTTAAAAATTCTTGAACGAAATTTTAATTGGGTAGAAATTGAAAATGTGCTATCTGCGCAACTTAAAGAAGTTTTTGACCGTGGCGTGCTCGATCATAAATACAAGTCTATAGCAAACAATTATATTGCACTTCGCAAAGGGACTGTTGAAGTAATACTGCCTGCTACAAATTATTACGACCTCGACAGTGCGTTGCAAAAAATCGATAACAATATTTTTGAAAAGTACGGTGAAAATAATTTATCAAGTTTTTTAGTTCAACTCGTTCCGCTTGTTTTGAAAGCCAATGTAATTTATAGTTCCACAGAAACCGATAAACTGATTGCGGCAGCGGCTGAAATGGTTCCACGCACGTTGGGCTATGTGGCACACAACGAACGAATCGTGAGTAAGCATGAACGAATTACTTACGAGACGAAGTTAAAATTAGAATCGTTGCATCAAGCAAAAGCCGAACATCAAGCAGGTAAAACTCCAATATCCGAAAGCTTGGGTGTTATTTTGCAGGTCGGAGTAATCCTGATGCTTTACTCGATCTACCTTTATCTATTTAGAAAGAGGATTTTTCACGATAACTCTAAACTGCTCTTAATTTCTATTGTAATATTGATGCAGGTAACGTTCGCTTATATTTCAACGAAACTAGATAGCTCGGTTTCTTTACAATATCTGATTTTTATTCCGGCATCAGCAATGCTTTTAACAATTATCTTCGATTCGCGTGTTGCTTATTATGGAACTGTTGTAATGGCATTCTTAACTGCCGGAGTAAGAGGGAACGACTACGAGCTTGCTTTAGCTTCGTTAGTTGCGGGGGCGTTGGCAGCTTATACGGTGCGCGATATCCGGCAGCGAACTCAAATATTCAGATCGATGGTATTTATTTTTGTGGGATATGCTTTATCTATTACTGCATTCGGACTTCAACGCGGCGAAATTTTTATCTCGATTCTCCAGGACTATGGTTTTGCACTTGCAAATGCAATTTTCTCACCAGTTCTTACATACGGATTGTTAATATTTTTCGAAAGATCTTTTAAAATTACAACTGATTTAACGTTGGTTGAGTTGACTGATCCGAACCATCCATTGCTTCGGATGTTACGCGAAAAAACTCCGGGTACATACCATCACAGTATGATGATTGGAAATTTAGCCGAAGCAGCCGCCGATGCTATTAACGCAAACACGGTTCTGGCTCGTGTCGGGGCGTATTATCACGACATTGGAAAAACAATTAAACCTGAATATTTTGCTGAGAATGAGTTTCAAAAAAAGAGCAAGCATCAAAAGTTAACTCCACGAATGAGTGCCAGAATAATAATTATGCACGTGAAGGAAGGAATCGAAACAGCACGCGAATACAGTTTGCCCGAGACAGTTATTGATTTTATACCTCAGCATCACGGAACAACGCGAATTTCGTTTTTTTTCGATAAGGCACTTAAACTTGCAGCAGCCGGAAAAACCAGAGATGAAGTAAGAGATGAAGATTACCGCTATCCCGGTCCGAAGCCACAATCGAAAGAAACTGCTATAGTAATGTTGTCCGACATCGTTGAAGCATACACGCGAACGCTCTCAGAATTTACTCCCGAACGATTGGAGGCAGCGATTGATGATAGAATTAAAATGCGTTTTATTGAAGGTCAACTCGATGAATGCGATTTGACTTTACGCGACCTTAAAAAAATTAAAGAAGCATTCCTTAAAATACTGATAGGCACTTACCATCAACGGATTAAGTATCCTGAACAAATTGTTAAAGAAGAAATTCCGGAAGCAACAAATAACGAAGCCGAAAACTTACCGGATAATAGTAAGCAAGAAGGAGTGTAGTTTGCAGGAACATCTTCGTTCGTATATACATTTTTTAAGCTTGGAGAAAAATTCTTCAGATAATACGATTGCTTCATATAAACACAACATCGGTAGATATATTCATTTTTTAGAATCGAAAAAAATTGTATCCCCCGAAAGCATCACTGAAGAAATACTCAGTAGTTATTTGAAATCGTTATCCAAACTGCTTTTGTCGGCACGCAGTATTTCTCAAAACATATCTGCTATTAGGGGTTTCCATAAATTTCTAATTGGGGACGAAATTACTAAAAACAATCCCGCACACGATTTAACCACACCCAAACTTCCTAAAAATTTGCCCGAAGTTCTGACGTTGCCGGAGGTTGAAGTCATCTTAGCAAAACCTGATACGACTCAGCCATTAGGAACGAGAGACCGTGCAATACTCGAAACATTGTATGCAACGGGTATGCGTGTTTCGGAGTTGCTGATTTTAAAACAGTCCGACATTAATACTGAATTTGGAGTAGTGAGAGTTTTCGGAAAAGGGTCGAAGGAAAGATTAATTCCCATCGGCAGATCGGCTTTGGAGTGGATTAAAAAATACAAAAAGAATGTAAGAATAAATTTGATGAACGTGCAAAAAAGATTACAGCACAAATCGTCGGATGTTTTATTTTTGAATGCACACGGAAGGCAAATGACGCGAATGGCGGTTTGGAACATTGTCGATAGATATACAAGGGAAGCCCGGATTGAAAAGCCGGTGCATCCGCATACTTTTCGGCATTCATTTGCAACTCACTTGCTTGAAGGGGGTGCCGATTTACGTGCCGTTCAGGAAATGTTAGGGCACTCCGATATTTCGACGACTGAAATTTATACACACATCGATAAAGAATATTTGAAAGAAGTTCATAAAACTTTTCATCCGAGAGAATAGGAAAAAATTTTACCATCTAATTCTGTGAATAAAACCATGACAAATAGAGATCCTTTCCAAAGCTTTAATAATATTGTAGGTAACACGCCTCTTTTAGCTATTCATTACAAATTTAGAGGAAGACGCAGAATTATTTATTCAAAAGCCGAGCACATGAATCTTACCGGAAGCATCAAGGATCGAATGGCTCTGCATATTCTGAGGAAGGCGTATGCAGCAGGACGAATAAAACCTGGTGATAAAATTTCAGAAGCAACGAGTGGAAATACCGGAATTGCTTTTTCTGCAATCGGGCGAGCATTAGGTCACCAAGTTGTTATTTATATGCCCGATTGGATGAGTCAAGAACGGATTAACCTAATTCAAAGTCTTGGTGCCACGATTCGTCTTGTTAAACCAGAAGAAGGGGGGTTCCTTGGAAGTATCAGGATGACAGAAGAGTTAGCGAACCAGGAACAGGATGTATTTCTTCCTTGCCAATTTTCTAATTCAGCTAATGTTGAGGCTCACGAGCAAACGACGGGTCCTGAAATCTGGTGGCAACTGCAGTTTCATAATAAAACTCCCGATGCGTTTATTGCGGGTGTAGGAACAGGAGGTACGATTATGGGTGTCGGACATTTTCTTCGCACTCGAAATCCAAATATTAAACTTTATCCGCTCGAACCTGCTGAGTCGCCGACAATGTCAACCGGACACAAGGTTGGTAAGCACAGAATTCAAGGAATTTCAGATGAATTTATTCCCGCTATCGTACAGCTTGATAAACTTGATAAAGTTGTTGCGGTTAACGATGGCGACTCAATTCTGATGGCACAGAAACTAGCTGCGAAATTAGGTTTAGCTGTGGGTATTTCGTCGGGGGCAAATTTTATTGGAGCAATTCAAATCCAAAATGAATTGGGTGACGACGCTGTTGTAGTTACTGTATTTGCGGATGATAATAAAAAATATCTCAGCACCGATTTAATGAAAGACGAACCCATTAAAACCAGTTACATAACTCCTGAAATCGAGTTACTCTCGTACGATGCATATAAACGAGTATGCCAGACTTGCTGCGACATTGATGAGTGCAAGCAACATGCGCCAATTTAATTTCAATTATTTACTTACTGATTCTGCTTTTTGCACGTTTATTATAGGGACTTGCCGGAAATTTTTCGATAAACTTCTTATACTCTTTTATTGCTTCTTGTTTATTCCCCATTTCCCAATGTGAATTAGCAATCATAATAGCTGCGTCGTCTTTCTTCTCAGAAATTTTATAATTAAAAACCTTCTCGAAAAATTCAATCGCGGCTTGATAATTCTTCATTCCAAAGTTTGCTTCACCCATCCAATAGTAACAATTGTCTTCTAAATCTTTACGGGCTCCACCATCAATTATACCTTGTAGTTTTGTGATGGCTTCTTTATAATTTTTCTTTTTGAAAAAATCGAGGGCAATTTGATAGTCGGATTCAGCCTCTTTTATTACCGGTTTTGTTGGTTCAGACAAGGTTTGAGTTCGAGTGGGTGCTGGTTGAGGAGGGGGGGCAGGTGTTTTTATTTTTTCCTTTTCTTCGACCAACTGAGTTTCCAATTGAGCTGCTTTTGCCGTTAAATTACGGACGTCCTGTTCAAACCGGGTTATTTGCTGTTTAAGTTGTGCATTTTCTTTCGCAAGCGCTTCAGTTTTCTGTTGTGCTAAATCGAGTTTCGACGGAGTAGGTGTAGCAGAACCCTCTTCGGTTGCTTCATCCGAAGATGCACATCCATTCAAAAAAAAGATGCCCGTGCAAAACGATGTAAAAATTACTAATATTGCAAACAACTTTTTCATACATCCTCCTTAAAATATATTGATGATGTTAATTTTTAGTCGAGCTAATTTATATAATATAGTATTTAAAGTCAAGTCAAAATCACTAAAAAGAGCTTTTTGTTATTAATACTCGATTTTAATATATTTTAAAAAAAGTTAAAGAATTTTTCGATGATTAAATCATTAATTACAATTATTTTTGTTCTGTTATTTTTAGGGGGATGCGGCAGCACAAAACCGGAAGTTACCCCGAAAACCGATTCAATTAATACAATCGACCGCGGAAAGGCATTGGATCATTTCGTGAATGGATCTATTTATGACCAAAAAGGCGATTATGCGAAGGCGGTTCTGGAGTATCAAGATGCATTAAGATACCATCGTGATGCGGCAATCTATTATGCATTATCGAAGAGTTATACAGCTCTCAGGAAATTTGATTTAGCAGCTCAAGCAGCAAGCGAAGCAATAAACTTAGAGCCCAAAAAGAAAGAATATTATACAAATCTTGCTGAAATTTATATTTCATCCGGTGCGTTCGATAGTGCAATAAAAACTTATGATAACTTAATTCAAATCGACTCGACTGATTTCAACGCTTGGTACAGTTTGGCTCGACTTCATCAGTTTACAAATCCATCGAAGGCAATTCAAATTTATAACAATATGGTTGAACGTTTCGGAGTTAGCTGGGAAGTTTCGATGCAACTAACCGAATTATACCGGATGATGGGAAAGATTGATGAAGCGATTTTAGAAATAATAAAATTACGCGCAATCGATTCCGGAAATATTGAACTTACAAAAGCATTGGCTGAAATGTATCTCGCCTCGGGAAAAAGCGATTCTGCACTTGTTTTGTTCAACGACATCATCGAACTGTTCCCAACCGATGTTGAAACAAGGGCGGCGCTTACACATCTTTATTTGCTGCAACAAGATTATATGAAAGCTGCAAGTCAGTTTGATTTTGTGATGAAAGGCGAAGTTCTTTCTATCGCAGATCAATTAAAATTCGGTCAAATATTTATTGCTTTTATACAAAAAGATTCTGCCGTTGCGCCGTATGCACTCAATCTGTTCGAAAAAATTCGCAACCAATATCCTTCCGATTGGAGACCCTACTGGTTAATCGGTGTTACAACATCAATAATGAAGTTAGATTTAATGGCTATCGAAAATTTTAAAAAAGTTACTGAACTCGACAGGCGAAATCCGGATGGCTGGGTGTACCTGGCATCAGTCTATTATGAAAAACAAGATTTCCCAACGACTATAAAATTATTAGAAGAAGCTAAAAATTTTGTTCCTGATGAGTTCAGGGTTTATTTGCTGTTAGGTGTTTCGTATCAAAGAATGCAAAAGTTAGAGAGTGCGGCAATGGTTCTTGAAAAAGCAATCGGGCTGGACGGGAAAAATGCAGATGCGCTGAGTGCTTTGGCTTTAGTTTACGACGATCTGAAACGGTACGAAGAATCAGACAGTTTGTATGAAAAAGCATTGCGGCTTTATCCTAACAATCACCTCTTGATGAACAATTATGCCTACAGTTTGAGTGTTCGAAGTGTACAAATTGACCGCGCGTTGCGAATGGCTCATGAGGCAATAAAACAACAACCAAAGAATCCTTCGTATCTTGATACAATCGGCTGGATATATTTTCAAATGGGAGATTACGATCAAGCTTTGAAATATATTTCTGAAGCGTTAGAAGCCGGAGAGGTAAGTGCCGTTGTTTTTGAACATTTAGGCGATGTGTATTTCAAACTAAGTAACAAGGAGAAGGCAATCGAGAATTGGAAATCGGCGTTACAAAAAGATTTGAACAATAAGCAATTACAGGAAAAAATTGATAGAGGTAGATTGTGAAGCTGTTTTTATTGTGGGTTGCTCTGCTGGCTTCTCTATTGTTAGTCGGTTGTAGTGCAACACAAAATATTAAACGCGAATTTAATAGTGCTGCTGAATTTCAAGATTATTTTGAGAACCGCATTAGTGGAATCCAAACTTTTATCGGCAGTGGCAGTCTAACAATTGAGACCCCTGAATTTTCGAATAGTGCCAATTTTAAATTGAGCATAAAAAAACCCGATTCATTAAGGATTGAACTGGCGGGACCATTCGGTATTTCTGTCGGAACGCTTATGATGTCACGCCAAAATTTTGTATTTTTTAACGGTATCGAGAATCGCTCGGTAAAAGGAAAGACTGATTCTAATTTGTTACGTTCAATTATAAATATGCCTATAACTTTTGATGAGATATTAGATATTTTTACAGGGTCATATTTCTATTCAGCAACTGATTATGCTAATGCCGAGATGAATACAAACGAAGATTATTATTTGATTCGGAATAATCACGAATCAACGGTAAAAGAAATTTGGATAGATAGAAAGAAATTAAATGTTACAAAGCTTCTGAATATCGGGAAAGATCGTACAATAGATTTAGAAGCGTCTGCTAAAAGTTATGAAAATATTTCCGGCGTTGAAGTTCCCAATTGGGTAAGGATAATTTTTCCGAAACAAAAACGAAGTTTAACTATAGCATACGATAATATTAAAGTGAATCAACCGGTTAAAGTGAGTGAATAATTTTATGAAATATACTATTTACATATTATTAATAATATTTACGGTTTTTACTGCCGCTCAAACCCAACAAGATGAAATCAAAAAACGGCAGGCCGAATTAAATAAGATACGAAACGAGATAGAAGGTTGGGAAAAAAAGATACAGCAGGGCGAGAAGCAAGAGAAATCGACATTGGAAATTCTTGATTCGTTCGACAAACAACTGACATTGCTACGGAATCTTACCAATAAACTTCGCGAGGATGAAGTAGGGTCGGAAAAACGAATTAATGTTATGCGTAAAAGTATCAGTGAACTTGAGGAACAACTATATTTTATCAAGAAACAATATTCAAAATTTGTTTTGAATGCCTACAAACAGGGCAGGACGCAAGACCTCGAGTTATTGGCATCTTCTAAGTCGGCGAATCAACTTGTGGTTCGTTCAACATACATGAAAAAATTTTCAGAGTACAGACAGCGTGATATCGAAACAATAACTACGAAGTATAAAGAACTCGAGAAGCAAAAAATACAATTGGTAAATCAATTGCTTGATAAACGAAGTCTGCTTGCCAGTAAGAAAGAAGAAGAAGAGAAGATTATTGAAAAAACCCAAGAGCGTAAAAAAGTTTTAGAATCGATAAAGCAAGACAAAAAAAATTATGCTAAAGAAATAGAACGAAAGAAAAAATCAGTACAAGATTTAGAATCAATGATAAGTAAATTGATTGATACAGACCGCAAAAAAAGCGAACGTAAAAATACGACTGATAACACTCCCGATATTTCAACTTCTTACTCATCAACAGGCGGTGGAAATTTTGTAAGCAGGCGTGGAACGCTCCCTTGGCCTGTAAAAAAAGGCAAATTATTGAATAAATTCGGAGAGAACCAACATCCTGTACTAAAAACTATCTCTCATAATACCGGCGTCGATATTTCAGTTCCGGCTGGGACTGATGTGCATTCGGTTGCCTATGGCGAAGTAGCTACTATCTGGTGGCTTCCCTCGTTCGGTAATTTAGTAATCGTTAATCATAACAATGGCTACCGGACTGTGTATGCCCACCTTTCGGAAATCGAAGTTAGTGAAGGGCAAAAAGTTTCGGAAGGAACCCGAATCGGAAAAAGCGGTGAAACGATAAACGGACCATTGGTGCATTTTGAAGTGTGGAAAGACCGTGAAAAACAAAACCCCGAACTTTGGCTTCATCCCCAGGGCGTTTCAAAAAAATAAATATGGATAAGAACAAACTTATTCAAATACTAATTGGTTTTGTTTCTACATCATTTTTTATCGGGATTATTTTATTATTTCCCTCCCTATTCAGCGATTTAGAAGAAAATGTTTTGAATTCTAAATTCTCGGTACGGGGTGAATCAAAAATAGATACTTCTATAGTAATTCTTTATTTAGATAACGACGATATTACTGCATTAGGCGGTTGGCCCCTAAAAAGAAATTATTACGCGCTCCTTATAAACGTTCTGAACGAATTGGGATCAAAAGTAATCGGGTTCGGCATTGCTTTAACAGAAACCAATCAAGAGCGTCCTGAATACGACGATTTAATTGCTAACGTAGTTCAGAAAAATAATAATGTTGTTCTATCCGGCTATTTTAAATCGATAAGTAACGAGGGACCTAATTTAACTTCACGTTTGCCCGAGGGTGTTGGTTATCGCTTGGACCCAAAAAATCAACTCTTATCGGGGGAAGAAATTAATTTACCCTTTGAAAAACTATTAACTTCAACATATTCGGTCGGTCATGAAAATTTAACTGCCGATTCGAAAGTACCTCTGTTCATCTTATCTGGGACTGGTTTGATGCCCGCTTTTTCGTTCGAAATTTTAAGACGGTTTCTTGATGCCGAGAAACATAAGGTTGCAATTTATAACTCGAAAGCAATTATTAAAACGCCGGCTCGGAGTGTTGAAATTCCGTTCAACGATGATGCAGCTGTGAACATCAATTATCCGGGTGGTGTAAGTTCGCTGCAAGCAATACCCGTTGTGGAATTTTTACAAGCCTATAATTTAAGCAAGCGTGGTGGAATTACAGATATCGATGTTAATAAAATTAAAAACAAAATCGTTTTAGTAGGTGTAATCGCACAAGGGAGAAGCAGTTTCTTGTCAACTCCGTACTCGAAGCAATTCCCTGCATTGGGAGTTCACGCCGCAATTATCCATAATGCACTTCATAATAATTTTGTCGCAAAACTTCCCAAATTTTTTGAATATTTATTTCTTTTGTTAGTCGGAACTGCCGCGAGTGTTTTAATTTTTCGTAAGAACGAACTCAAAAGCTTGCTGATTTTGGGAGGTATAATTTTATTATATACTGTGTTGTCGTATCTCTGTTTTTTAATTTTCAATCTTGATGTGCCGATTAGCGGGTTTTTATTTGTTGCATTATTTTTAACTTTCGGTCTATTGGTTTACAAACATCGAATTGTAAAGCGAACAATGTATCACCTAGAATCGGAAAAGGATGCGATTGCAAAAAAATTACGCCAGCGGGAAGAACGGTTACTGCGACTCGAAAACGAGTTGCAAGAAGCAGAACAAAGTCATGCTACAGATAAGACTACTGTCCTGTTGGAGAAAATTAATAAGTATAAAAACGAACTCAAAACTCTAAAAGAAAGAGTATCCGACCTGCACATAAGCGTTGATGAAAGAGCCGTGAAAGTTGAACCGCAAAACTTTGAAGGAATAATTTATCATCCGCAAGGACCGATGCAGCCAATAATTGAATTCGTGAAGAAGATCGCAGACAACGATGCAGCGGTATTGATATTAGGCGAAAGCGGAACCGGAAAAGAATTAATTGCAAAAGCAATTCATAAAACAAGTAAAAGGTCGAACAATCCTTTTATTGCGGTCAACTGTGGTGCGCTCAGCGAAACTTTGTTAGAGAGCGAATTATTCGGGCACGAGAAGGGCGCATTTACGGGTGCCGTTAAAGAAAAGCCGGGTAGGTTTGAATTAGCCGATGGCGGAACAATTTTTTTAGACGAAGTTGCCGAAACGAGCGAGGCGTTTCAAGTTAAACTACTTCGTGTATTGCAAGAAGGTGAATTTGAAAGAGTAGGCGGAACGGAAACGCAGAAAGTGAATGTGCGTGTTATTGCAGCCACAAATCGGGATTTACTTTCAGATAATTCATCTAAAAAATTCAGGCAGGATTTGTATTACCGGCTTAGTGTGTTCGTTGTTACTTTGCCCCCGCTGCGCCAACGAAAATCGGATATCCCGATTCTTGCAGAATACTACGTAAACCTTGAATATCGAGGAATGAAAATAAGTCCCAATATCCTTGAAGTGTTTATGGTGTATGATTGGCCCGGTAATATTCGCGAAATGCACAGCGCCATAAAGCGATCTGTTATTCTTGCTAAATCGGAGAACAAGGAGATAATCAGTTTAAGTGATTTGCCTCCGGAGATGGAAAATTTGAGACAACAAAATATCGATATTGTCGATCGAATTATTGAATCGCTCCGTGATAAAAATTTTTCACGCAGTTCAATTTCGGATACGGCAAAAGAGTTAGGTGGATTTAACAGGGGAACTGTTGCAGAATATTTTCGAGGATTTTGTTTTCAAAAATTTGTCGATAAAGATTTTAATTGGGATGAAACAATTACGGCTATCTCCGAAACTGATGACTTCGAAATTCGGAAAAAAGTAGCCAATAAATTGAACGAGTATCTAACAAATGCTCTGGAGTTAGTAGAACAGAACAAGGATGTGGAAGAAAACATAATCCGAAGTAAACCAAAGTTTAAAAATCTTCAACAAAAATATCATATCTATCTTGAAAAAATTATTGAACGATATACAAAAGGCGAATTCAAAATCCATCAATAGCTGCTACAAACTGCAATTCCCGCATTTCTACTGCAATTTCCCGCACTTAATTTTCGGTTCTTCTCCTAAATTTTTAATGAAGAGTGAAGAAACTCTACAAAAATCGCTATTTCAATATGTTGGCACAGACTTTGGGTTATTCGATTGCAAGATGAAAACATTTAAATCAAATAACATTAACAATAACAAAGGAAAAATGTATGCATAAAGTTAATTTAGTTTTCTTTTTTGCAATAATACTGTCTGCAATTTTTATTATAGGCTGCGATAAAAGCACGATAGTCGACCCCAAATCAACTGACGACGATTATCTTAAACAGCAATCACTCGATGCTGAAGAGTTAGCAGGTTTTACATCATCCGAAGATATTTCGATCGATGATGGTGCAGAAAAAGATATGAGCTATGACGATTTCGGTATGATGAAAACGACCTACCCAATAACTCCTCTCAAATGGGGACGCAAGGTAGAAAAAGTTATAAAAACTCAAATCGTGAACCGGATAAACGACTCGATATCGGTTGTTACAATCATTAAAGATATTGAAGGAAAATTTATTATCAAAGCAGTTAAAGATTCCGGTGATGTAGTTGATACTATCAAAGTAGTTAAACCTTTCACCAGTAAAATAATTCGTAAAGTTCGTTTCCTCCGGGTTAATAACGATCGTGATGTTCGAAAAAATTGGAGACCCGTAGCAATTACTTTAGTCGAAGGTAAAACCAGTGTAAAAGATTTTAGCATCGGCACATTAGAAGTGATGTCGTCTGTCGATACTGCGACAATCACCGACCCCTTAACTTATTGGGCTCGCTTGGCTCCGGGACGTGGCGGTGTTGCTACTTTGCGACCCGGTGATTCTATTTTAGTTCGATTGACTGTAGCAAGCACAAACGCAAAACAAGAATTTGCATTATTGCGTCATGGCATCGAAAATGGAATGAGCCGCCATCGTGCACGATTCAGAATGGAGCTTGTCAGTGAAACCGGTTCCGACGGAAATTACACTCGCGTGTATGAGAAGAAAATTGTTGCTCGTCTCCCGTTAGGATTAGCACTCGGACATTACTGCGCTATCGTTGATGTAATATCGCACGACTCTATAAAAGATGATGTTGCCCCGTTTATGAATGCTTTTTGGGGAATGCCGTATCTCGTAAAACGATTTTAAATTCGATCCGTTGAACTCCTTACCCGTCTCCGGCTGTCGAAGTTGGAGACGGGATATTTTTAAATGAAAAAAATGAATAATAAAATATTTGTACTAGTAATTATCGCCTTCGTTTTTGGTTGTCAGAAGCCGGGACCTGTCGAATTAATTGACGATAAAGACGATTCTAAATTAATCGATATTATGTCGACCGGTTCTGTTTCAGATACACTCTACGCAGTGTCGATTGGTGATACGAGTGGCAATTTCGGTGCTCAGAACTCACGATACTATGCAAAATTAATTTATCAAAGTATCCGTTTCGACAGGCTGTTGAGAAAAGACAGCCTTGTAAATGCTGAAGCAATATTTTTTGATAAAGACAGCCCGATTAAGCATAACAATCGTGTAATCGCATATCCATCGTTCGATGTTGGTGTGTTAAAAATTAATGATGATGCGTTAAACAAATTCCCACGCCGGCTAATGATTCCGATGCAAGGCGATACTTTAATAGGTTTCGGATATCAGTTCCGAAAAAACTACGAACTCAACACAGTAAACAAGTGGACAGCAACGGGCATCGGTTCGATTGGTTCTTTCGATATTTCATTCTCATCACCGCCGACAATCAGAGTTTTGAATTTAACCCCTCGATTCATAGACGTATCGGAACCGCTGAATATTAAATGGGATTGTACAAATCCGATAATTAATATTTTTTTAAGCGGTGAGGATGGCAATTTGTTAGTCAGAAGATTAGTTCCGGTTATGCACCTGCAAATCAAGAATACAAAAGGGGAAGTAACTATACCTCCAAAAATTCTTGAACTGATACCAATTAAAAAGTTCTCCCGGTTCGTATTTTCGTTCGTTTCAGAATCCTCGCGAACTGTACGCATATCAGGCTATCCCGAGGACGTTTTAGTTCATTCCTCTTCCGTTCATAGCATCCTTTTAAGTGTCCGTCCGTAAATCAGAATGCGATTAAAACTTTATAATGAAATAATTTTCTTTACCATCATTATTATTTTGTGTCCCAATACGATGTTTACACAATACATGAGTTCTTCACGAGGTGTCGGTGTTGCCGCATTCACAGCATTATCCGCCGACGTTAGCTCCATCGATTGGAATCCGGGCGGATTAACGAACATACGCGAGTGGGAATTAAATTTTTCTAATTTTAAAAGTACATCGATTGCAAAATCCGGTTTTACTTTTCAAAGTTTCGGAATCGGGAAAAAGTTTTTTGAAAAACACGCTGCTGCAATTCGTTATTCACCCGGTTCAAATTTGGAGTTTATTGTGCCCGCCGCTTTCAGCGTTTACGATACAGCCGGAAATATCATCGTTACAAAATTCGATAAAAGAATTTCTTTCTCCCAAAATTATTCGGTAGGATATGCTTACAACATCGTTGACGAATTATCATTCGGTTTTTCAGCGAGGTTGTTTGATAGCAAAGTTTCCGATACCAAGTATTTTATAGATACGAACAACGTCATTCAATCGCTAGTATCCGATTACTCGGCAAGCTCGTGGGCTATTGATTTCGGAACTCAATACAAAATTAATAACAAATGGTATTTTGGTTTGGTGTTTAAAAATCTTTTCAAAATAAGTGAGGTGGAATTTACAGAAGCGCTGCGGAACTACCAATTAAATTTAGCTAAATCGGTTTGCTTCGGTCTGGCATATTCATTATCAGAAAAATTTATTACAAGTTTTGAATTCGACACAAAAAACAAACTGCGGTTTGGTGCCGAATTATCGGCTTTCGATTTTCTGCAGGTTCGAAGCGGAGTTTATACAACTGACTTCCCCAAATTTTCTCCAGAAGCTGCATCCATCGGATTCAGTATAAGCTATCACCCCGTTCAGCTAAGTTTTAGCTACTTAAGGTTTTTCGATCAAACAAACCGGCGTGGTGTTTCAAGCATTGATATTTTAAATAAATCGGGTTACGCAGATATAGATTACACGCCATTTACTACCGATCGCCTCTCGTTGTCGGTAAGCATAAATTTAGGCAGGACAAAGGACGTTCTCGCTAGAATTGAGTTTGTTGAAATGTTAAGCGAGGTTTTCCCTGCATCTTATCAAACATACGCATTCCGTCCGCTTGGGATAGCGAGAGTTCGGAATGTATCGTCAAAACCGATCGAAGCAAAAGTGAGTTTTTTTGTGGATGATTTTATGAATGCTCCGACCGAAACAAAACCGTTTCGTATAAATTCTAACGAGACAATCGAGGTTCCGTTCCTTGCCGTTTTTAACAGTGCAATAAACGCAGTAAAAAAGTTTTCGATTTACGACGGAACTGTTTATGTTCACGCAGAACCGGCTGGCGATTACGACGACCGTTATCAAACACGAGTTTTAATTCGAGGTAAGAATGATTGGAACGGCGATGTGATGTTGTTGCGATACTTTATTACCCCCAACGACCCTGACATAATAAAGTTTAGCAGAAAAGTTTTGGATAAAAAGAAATCAGAGAATGATAATGGGTTGTTATTGAAATTCAAACACGCAGCGATTTTGTTTGATGAACTGGCGAGGCACGTGCAATATATCAGCGATCCGAAACAGAGCGCCGATTTTGTTCAGTATCCTGCTGAAACAATTAGTTTGCGTGGCGGCGACTGCGACGATTTAACTGTTTGCTATGCGGCGCTGCTTGGCAGTATCGGTATTTCGTCCGCGCTCGTTGATGTAATTCCGGCCGATGATCCGAAAAATTCGCACATCTATTTGATGCTCGATACAGAGATAGAAGTATCGAAAGCTAACCTGATTAGCGATAATACGAAACGCTACATCATCAGGAAAAACGAAAAAGGAATAGAAACTGTTTGGCTGCCGGTTGAAACAACAATTCTTTCAAAAGGTTTTTCCGAAGCATGGAATACAGGAGCTTCAAACTATTTTCAAGATGTAATTATTAACAACGGCATCGGCAAAGGCTGGGTTCGTGTTGTCGATCTGCCATCAAGTTTTTGATAAGGAGATTTAGACATGGTAAAATTCAATTTAGTACTAACATTAATACTCGGGTTGACAATAAATATTTTTGCCGAAATTAAATTGTTATCTGTAAAGGGGGATGTAAAAGTTCGTCGCGGTGTTAACGAACAGTGGCAGCAAATTAAAGCGGGCGAAATATTAAATTTAGAAGATGCTATTTTTATCGGCGGCAAATCGACAGCATCGATTTCATTAAATAGGCAAAAAAAGATTACTCTTCCCGAAAAAACGATAGTTGAGATTTCTGATTTGCGGTATCTTTCGAGGGAAGAATTATTATTGAAATTAGCAATGGACAGGATTATTGCCGTTCCGCAGCAGGATAGGAGGGACGAGTTAATGCCGGCTCGAACTACTGTAATTCACGGAGAGAAAAAATCGGAAACATCTGCCGCAATGAAGCCAACAATTGAGAATGCTTTGAAAATGTTGAACGGCGCGAAGTTACTTTTCGAAAATAATTTTTATGGAACCTGTGCCTTGCGCGTGCGCGATGTTTTGAGGATCCATCCGACGATTGAAGGAAGTATCGAGTATAAATTATTAGCTGCAAACTCTTTGGAAAAAGCTGAACTGTACGATGAAGCATTGAGCGAGTATGTTTCTATTCCGTTAGTAAATATTTCAGCTAAACAAAAACAAACTCTCCAGCAAAATATCGAGCGATTGAAGAAAAAGTTGGCTGATTAAACATCATTTACCGATAAAAAGTCTTTTAGCAAGAAATTCGGGCAGTATTGCTTTCCGGATTTTTTTTGCCGTCGTTTCCACATCATACTCAGCACGGATATTTTCGTAAGTCCAGTTATGAGTATCGAAAATTCCAAAACTCAAACGCCAATCTCTATCTCTCGGTTGTCCCACACTTCCCACATTGATTATATATTTTTTCTCTCTCAACAATTTGTATTTGCATGAAAAATAATTTATTTCCTCAGTGATGACCTGATTAACTAATTCTTTTTTACTCGCACGGTCTTCACAAAATATTTCCGAAACGTGTGAATGCCCGATGAAACAGAGGGGTGTATCAAAATATCTGAAATTGATGCCTGCTTCCAAATGATTTGTTATATAAAACCATTCTTGTGGTTTAAAGAGAGATGAATGAACAAAATTAATATTTTCAATTTCAATCGTGAACGGAAGCGATCGTAGAAACTCTTTTTCGGGTTGCGATAAAATCTTGTTAGTCCAGAAGACCGCTGTTTTTGCATACTTTGTGAAATCTTGTGTATAACTTAAATCCGCCGCCGCTTGGTCGTGATTGCCCATAATGATGTGTTGCGAAATTTTTCTCGTTAGGTCCAAACATTGTTTCGGATTAGCTCCATAACCGACTATGTCGCCGAGGCAAATTACTTTATCCACAGTTTTCTGTTCAATTATTTCGAGAGCTTTTTGTAAAGCTTCAAGATTTGAATGGATATCGGATATAATGGCGATACGCAAAATGTTCATTCCCGCCAATTATTCTTTTGCTAACTTTCTCAATACCGCCAAATTAATTCTATCCTCTTCCATCTCTCCCCCTTTTGGAGTTTCAAGTATTTTTGGGATTTTGGCGAGCCGTTTGTCCTGCATTATCAGTCGGAATGCTTCCTTACCGACAGTTCCTTTGCCGATGTGTTCGTGGCGGTCAACCCGTGAGCCGAGTTCTTTTTTCGAGTCGTTGCAGTGAATTATTTCTAAATTTTTTAAACCTACAGTGTTGTTAAATTCTTTCATTGTTTTTTTATAAACAATCTCGTTGCGGATATCGTAGCCGGCGGCAAATACGTGTGAGGTATCTATACAGACTGCCATTCTCTCCGGATTATCAACGCTGTCAATTATTTCTTTCAACTGTTCGAATCTGTAACCGATAGACGATCCTTGTCCGGCAGTCGTTTCAAGCACACTTTTTACTATATAATTTTTTGTTCCATCGTGAGCTATGTTTAACGATTCTATAATCTTTTTTATTCCTTCGCTTTCGCCGGCGCCTGTGTGCGCACCTGGATGGAATATTAAATATGGAATTCCAAGCAATTCGCAGCGCCGAAGCTCTTCTGCAAAAGCGATGCGGGATTTTTCTAAAATGTCTTTGTTTGATGCACAAAGATTTATCAGATATGCTGTGTGTGCGGCAACAGGTTTGATCTTGAATTTTTTCTGTGCAGATTTGTATAACAGAATTTCCTCATCGGTTAACGGTTTTGCATTCCATTGGTTGTTGTTCTTTGTAAAAATCTGGAGTGTTGTGCAGCCGACACTTGCACCCCGTTCGAATGCGAGGTGTAGTCCACCGGCAATGGACATGTGGGCGCCGATTAAGGGATAACTCATTTATAAGCTGATTTTCTGTGTTCGATTTTTTCGATGAAAACCAAGAGGCGTTTTTTCTCGATTTCAAAAATAATTCTGTAGTCTCCGACCCGATATGAATAATATCCCTTGAGGTTGCCAACTAACGGATTTGCACAGTATGGATCTTTCGAGATTTTTTCAAACGATTCATAAAACCGACCCAGCAATTTTTTATCGCGGGAATAAAGATTTGCTAAAAACTTTGCTGTGCCTTTGGATAAAATAATCTCGTACATCACTTGATTTTGTATTTTTTCTTGAAACCTTCAAAGATTACGAACTCACCCTTCTCTATTTTTTCTCTTTCTTTCTTCAACTCTTGCGCTAACCTGGGGTTATAACTTAAAAGCTCGACTGTTTCTTTCAGATTTTCATACTCTTCAAGTGAAATGAGCACTTTTGGTTTATCACTTTTGATGGTTATAGTATGCATTTTTCAAGTCCTACTATTAATAAATTTTTATGTTACTTAATATAAAATACAAACTCTTTATCTGTAATTCAAACTAATTTTATTGCCTTCCATTATTATCAAATAATGAGTCAGGTAAGTTTTGGTTTACCAAATATTTTGTGAACGTGATGGTAATTGACCCTGCGCGAGGTAAACGACGCGGCATATTTTCCATTCCCTTAATATCCGGCACGTTGTCTTCCTCCTCTTTTAAACTCGTAAGCTCAACCCTAATGTTGGAAGGAAGCAAGTATTTGTTCTGAATTTTTCCGTATTCAAATGTAACCGAGGTCTGCCGTCCTTCGAATGGTTTACTCTCAAACTTTCTTACCACCCAATTTAAATTATCCACCCAAATATAAAATTGTTTTCCTTTTCCTCGTCCCTCCTTGAGTGTGAGTTCTAATTTATAAGCAGGAAATTTATTCACGGAATCCGATGAAACAAATGATGCATTGTACTTTTCGTTTTGGAATTGCATCGGGTTGAAACCTTCTCGAGGTATTATAGCAAAGCCCTCGGAATCGAAATGAAATTTGTCGGGCTGTTGGAATTGTTCCTCGAATGTTAATGCCGGTTTTGTGTATTCTATTCGTCCCATGGATATAAAAGAAAAACCCACTCTAAGCGCGCTGTTCTTACGGGAAGCGGAGCGGGTGTGTTGGTATTAATATACAAAGCCGATTTCAGAAAGTCAAATTTAATAGAGAATCGGTTGGGTTCATATGTTTATAGAAAACTGGTAGCATCTATTTTCAAAACATCTTTAGAAACTGGCATAAATTACAGGTAAAATACAGATAATGCAAATCTAATTTATTCAGCTATTTTGCCTTTCTCAAACAACGAATCCTGAAGGTTTTGATTCACTGAGTATTTTGTAAAAGTGATTGTTACCGTTCCTTCACGGGGAAGTCGTCGGAGGCGAGATTCTCTTCCCGGTACATCCTGTATATCATTCTTATCGTCAAATAAGTTTTGCAAACTTACAACAATGTTCGATGGCATCAAATACCTTTTATCAACCATTCCATAATCGAAAGAGACAGTAATGTCTCTTCCTTGTGCTGTTGCCGTCTCGATTTTTCTTATTACAAAATTATCTTTGTCAACCCACATATAAAAGTTTTGAACCGGCAGTGGGGCACTCGTGGATAAATCTTTTACACTCAATTGTAGTTTGTATGAAGGATAGACCCCAAATGTATCGAGCTTAATTATTTTAGGTTCATACTTATCGTGTTGGAGTTGCGATGGAATGAACCCCAGCCCTGCCCGCGGTATTATCGCAAAACCTTCCGACTCTAAATGAAACTTGTCAGGTTGCTTGAAAAATATTTTCATCTTCCTTCTCGGTATCCGAAGGCGTTCCATCTCAATTGAAACCATAGCTTCAGCAGTGTAATCGTTAATTTCTTGGAACCTTTTTTCAACTCTACTTAATATTTCAGAGGCATTAATTTGAGAAAATGAAATGGGAGGGCAAAAGCAGGTGAGTAACACTGCGAACAATATCGCTCTCTGAATTAAGCCGTTTAAACGGTTACGCTTGATCAAATCGAGATCAATTAACACCCGACTTAAGTCGTCTGTTTGGCATACTCTCACATTATCTAGAAACTGTTTCAACGGTTTAAAATATTGTAATGAAAGCTGCTTCACGACAAAATATCCTTCCTGCGAAAAAGATACAGTGTCGTGAGAAAGAACCCGCCACAATAGATACATAAATAACTAACAGAGTTGAATATTTCATTGAAGTTAACTGGTTCTTCGAACGCTTTCATCCAGACAGTAGCGTATGTTGTAAAAAGATACGGCTTCAATGTTTTAAAGAACTCGATTGGTAATTCACCGAGTATAAAAAATATTATCAGCACTGCCATCGTGCCTACTATCGGACCGATAGCATTTTCTACAAAAGAGGAGGAGAGAAATGCCAGGGACGCTACGGTCCACATAGCGATGAGAGCACAAAAATATGCGAGTAAAAATCGCCACCAAACCTCATCAAACGGTAAAAGTAAAATCCCGTCTCTGAAAATTATCAGATCGCCTCCACCGAAAAACAAATGCCCAAGTCCGACACTCAAAGCTGCTAAAAAAACGACAAGTGTCGTTGTGTAAAATATAGTGGTGATGTATTTTATTATTATAACTTTGGTTCTCGAAACAGGACGAGTCAATAAAATTCTATATGTGCCTGAAGTTGCTTCGCCCGCTAACGAATCGCCCGCAACGAGTGTAATTAAAAACGGGATATGAACAAACAAACTATGCATTATTAAGTGACTGAGGAACCAGCCGTTGAATAAATTTCCTGTCGTTATGAATTCTTCCTGAAAACTAAACATCGCACCTTGTGCAGGATTAATACCGCTCAATTCTAATCCGACAACTATGAGCGGGACAATTATGCCGATAGTCAGAAAGCCAATGTACGTCCGCCACTTAGTAAATATTTTGTATGCCTCGAGGAGGACGATATTAAACATTGTCGACTCCTTTGGTCTTTGATGCTTGAAAAGTCGGATACGCCCGTTCGGTCATCTCGATAAAGTAATCTTCTAACGAACGGCGAGGAATTATAGAGGTAACCCGCAAATTGTGTTTTACAAATTCTGCGTTTATTTCCGGAATACGATCTACCGAGGTATAAATCACCAAGCTAGTGTTATGTCGTTCATATTTTTTTACAAAAGCGAATGACTTGATAATATGTTCGGCAGCTTCGATCGGTTCAACCTGAAATTGAACATATTGCTCGCTGCTGTTGAGCAATTCCTGAACGTATCCTTGCACTACAAGTTTTCCGTTGTTAATGATTGCCATCCTATTGGCAACTTGTTCAACTTCGGTGAGTAAATGAGAAGAAAGGAAGATGGTTATGTTCTTATTATTCGATAATTTTTTTATCAGTTCACGAACTTCCCGCATTCCTTGCGGGTCGAGACCGGATGTTGGCTCATCTAAAATTATAAGTTCGGGGTTGGCGAGTAATGCTTGCGCAATTCCCAAACGCTGTTTCATACCGTGCGAATAAGTTTTAACCTTGTCGTTAATCCGGTCGGAGAGTTTAACTATTTCGAGAACTTCTTCAATTCGTTTTTTAGTTACTCCGCCGTAAAGCGAGCCGATAAATTTTAAATTATCAAATGCCGAAAGATGTCCGTAGAAATCCGGCTTCTCAACTAATCCGCCGATGCGTTTAAGAGCTTCGCCTCTGTGTTGATCCAATCTTTTACTAAACATTGTAATACTTCCTTTGGTTGGATGAATCAGAGAGAGCATCATTCTAATCGTGGTGCTTTTACCGGCACCGTTAGGACCTAAAAATCCGTAGACGTCGCCTCTATAAACCTCTATGTTTAAATCACTTACAGCATATCTTTTTTTGAAACGCTTTGAAAGGTTACGTGTTTGTAATATTATTTCAGACATTTTTTTTTCATGATTCTGTCGCTCCGAATATAATGAGAAATTGAGAGAGATGCATATTATTCAGAAGGTCCAAATCCCAAATCATAAATCAACAATCCGAAATCCGAAATTATTTCCCTTGCTTCTCAAACTCAATTTCCATAACTTTCAATAGATAAATAAAAGGAAGGTTGATGCACGAACTCGACATACTCAGCGAACTTGTGCTGCTGCTCGCAGTAATAATAGTCGTAATTTCTATTTTCAGAAAAATTAACATTCCGCCGCTTGTAGGTTTCTTAATCAGCGGATTAATCATCGGTCCATATGGAATTAAATTAGTCCGGAATATCGAAGCCGTTAATGTTCTTGCTGAAGTAGGTGTTGTGCTTTTACTTTTTACAATCGGTCTCGAGTTTTCTCTCACACGCTTAAAGCGGATTAAGAAAATTGTTTTGATAGGCGGCGGTTTGCAGGTTCTCATTACTATTTTCGTGGTAACATTCTTACAAATGGTGATAGGTTTGGAGTTTCGGCAATCGCTCTTCGTGGGCTTTTTAATCTCACTCAGCAGCACCGCGATCGTAATGAAACTGCTTACCGACAAAGCAGAAACCGATACACCGCACGGTAAGATATCGTTAGGCATTTTGCTTTTTCAAGATTTATGCATCGTTCCGATGATGTTGTTGGTTCCAGTTCTTGCTGCTGCGAGCGGAACTACAGCACTCGATGTTATACTGAAATTTGTAATTTCACTCGTTGGTATAGGTGCTATAATTGTAGCTGCTATCTATCTGATGCCCAAGTTGGTAGAGTTTTTAGTCCTTGCTAAAAGCCGAGAACTGTTTGTAATCGGTGTTGTGTTTTTGAGTTTGGGAACGGCACTCGTTACTTCATATGTTGGACTATCGCTCGCTTTAGGAGCGTTCATTGCCGGCTTAATTTTATCCGAATCCGAATACTCGCACGAAATCGTAGGCGCTGCTCTGCCGTTCCGGGATGCACTAAGTAGTCTTTTCTTCATCTCAATCGGGATGTTGGTGAATATTAATTTACTTTTTGAAAAATCTCTTCTCTTAATAATTGTGTCGTCAGCAATTATTGTGATAAAATTTTTTATTGCCGCTATCGTGGTTTTGTTTCTTTCCTTCCCTGCACGCACGGCTATCATAGTCGGGCTTTCACTTTCTCAAATCGGTGAGTTTTCATTCATACTCGCGCTCGCCGGGATATCATCGGGACTGATGAGTAACGAAATATATCAAATGTTTTTAGGCGCTTCGATAATAACAATGATGCTAACCCCGCTATTCATCCAATTTTCCACTCCAACGGCGCATTTCTTTCAAAAAATATTACCTCAAAAACTAACCTTTAAATTCTTCCATCGAATTGTTGCCGATGAAGTTGTTGATAAATACACTCTTTCTGATTTTAAAAATCACGTGATAATCGTAGGATACGGATTGAACGGAAAAAACGTCGCATCGGTTTTAAAAGAAACTGGAATTAAATATTTGATTGTCGATTTAAGCGGCGAGACTGTTAAAGCAGCGCGAAAGTTAGGAGAGAATGTTCTGTATGGCGATGCGACACGAAGAGAAATGCTGCTGCATTTAGGAATTGAAGCAGCGCGTGTTTTAGTGATTGCTATTTCCGATTCGGATGCGATGCGGCGGATTTTGAAAATTGCCCGAAACTTAAACCCGGATTTACACATTATTTCTAGAACGAGGACGGTTGCTGAGATTGAAGATTTATACAAATTAGGCTCGAGCGAAGTAATTCCCGAAGAATTTGAGACTTCGATTGAGATATTTACGAGAGTTCTGCGGCAATATCATTTACCTCGCAACATAATTGCGGCGCAAGTCGATTTGATTAGGCGTGAAGGTTACGGAATGTTCCGTGGACTCAAACTTCCCGATGCGACTATGGATCAAATAACCGCAATCCTTGTTGCCGGAACTACAGATACGTTTCTTGTTTTAAACGAGTCGCCCGCTCGCGGAAAAACATTAGCCGACTTAAATTTAAGATTACTTTCGGGATGTTCCGTAATCGCAGTTGTCCGGGATAATAAGCCAACTACAAATCCGCCTCCTGATTTCATAATTGAATCGGGAGATGTTATGGTTTTATTAGGCACGCACGCCGAGATTGATAAAGCGTTTGATTTATTAAGTCCACCGAGGATGGAAGAAGGATAAACCGTAATATGCAAAACGTAATACATATCGATTCACTTGAGTTAGCTGAACTTCAGCCATATCGAACGATGCGGCGCGCGGTTGAGCACGTCAAGCAAGGAATTTTTGTTGCCGAAAGCGATACAGTTGTTAATAAATTGTTGACTACAAATCTTGCAATCGTATCTATATTAATAACACAAAACCGGTTTGATGAAATCCGACATTTAATTGATGAGAGAGAAAAAAAGGATTTTAAAATTTATCTTGGCGAGAAAGATCTTTTAGAACAAATAGTCGGATTTGATTTACACCAAGGGATTATGGCAGTTGCGAAAATTCCTGAGCCGCTATTAATCGAAGATGTAGCAAAACAATCTTTACAGCCGTATTTGTTTGTTGCATTAGATGGACTTACGAACGCTGATAACTTGGGCGTTATTGTAAGAAACTGTGATGCTTTCGGCGTTGATGCTTTGATTGTCGGCGAAACTTCAAGCAGCCCTTACTTAAGACGCGCAATCAGGCAGTCGATGGGGACTGTGTTTGATTTGCCAATCGTTCACACGAAAAATTTACGCGAGACACTGTTATTGTTGGAAGGAAAATTCAACACCCGCTGTTTAGCTGCCGATGCACATGCGAATGATATTTCGATTCAAGATGCCGACCTGAAAAAAAATATCTGTATAGTTTTAGGTAGTGAGGGGAGCGGTATCCGGGAATCGGTTCTCGAAGTTTGTTCCGAGAAAATTACAATTCCGGTTTCTGAAAATGTTGACTCTCTGAATGTTGCAAGTGCGAGTGCAGTGTTTTTGTGGGAAGTAAGCAGGATTAGATGATAAGCTCCCGAATAGTAGGTCGGTCTACAAAGAGATTCTTCGACCAATGATTCAATGAATTATTTCCGTATGGTCGTATCAAAAACAGCCGCTACGTTAATGTTGATTTCGTTCAGAAGGGGAGAGTTCAAAATATCAGTCGCCTTAAATATCTTTATAAGCTTAAATCCCCGATCCGAATTTTGATAAACTTCTATTTCTTTTTTTTCGGGCGCAACCATCCAGTATTCTTTAGCACCGCCAATTGCATATTCGCGAAATTTAAATGTGCGGTCTCGATCCTCCGTTGACTCTGAAAGAATTTCAATTGCAAGGTCGGGCGCACCGTTGAGCTTCTTGCCGTCATCAATATATGATCGCTCGAAAGACAGAAAGGAAACATCGGGCTGAAAAACGGTCGTCTTTGAAAGATAGACATCTACCGGACTCGAAAAAAGAACACCGATATTCTGTTTCTCGATGTATAATCCTAAAAAAATTCCAAGTCTCGTAGCTATCCGTTGATGCTGTGTTGAAGGCATTGCGGTCATAATACATTCTCCATCGAATAGTTCAATCCTTTGGTGTGATTCGCCGAGGGTTAAAATATCTTCATAGGTATGTTTTAATTCATCAATAATCGTTTTCATTTCTAATAATATAAATAGTTATTTGAGCTAATGCAAGCAAAAAAAAAGAGACGATTCAGCGAGTCGTTATACAGCTAAATGAGCCTGATGTTTTAGTAAATCGACGAAACTCGTCGACCTACACCAAACTCATCCCCTAACTCAGTTCGAACAAAGCTCTCCTTCTCCCCGCAAGCGGGGAGAAGGGGAACCATCGCTTAAACATTGATAAGGGGTTGAGTTACAGGCTTCAGCGGGATTCTTAAAGTTATTTACAAGTTACCTTCTTGCTCTCGATATGATTTCGCTGCGCTCAATCTACTCGAGCACCAGCAAAGTTTGAAGGTTCTCGAGTTGAGTGACTTTAAAATTACGTATCGAGAGAACCGAAAAATATTTAAACCTCTCACCATCCCCTCTCCTTTTAGGAAAGGGGATTGAGGATTGAGTTCCAAACATCTTAAGTTAAAAACAAATTCCATCGGTACGATACGCTTCAGCGTGTCGGCAAGCGCAGCTAGTACAATCGACAGACTAAAAGTCTGTCGTACCGACTACTTCACCAACGTTAGCTTCTTAACTTCTACATTATTTCCGCTTTGGAGTTTGTAGAAATATATTCCATTCGACAATTGTGCTGCATCAAATGTTACCTGATGATATCCGGCTGTTTGATTACCGTTTACCAATGTGGCTACTTCTTTTCCTATTATATTATAAACCTTCAATGTTGTATAATTATCTGCTGCCAATTGATATTTTATAACTGTTGATGGGTTAAACGGGTTTGGATAGTTTTGGTTTAACGAAAACACTGCCGGTATTGCTTCGCCGCCAACACTGTTTGGGTTAAGCATAATAGGACCGAAACGAGTTGTAAGACCATTAAGATCCTGCTGAAGTAAATAGAATTCAGTATTATCTATAACAGCATTCTTGTAAGTCCAAGTGTAAGTTGCTGGTTCGCCTTTGGCGGGTTG
>JASEGV010000006.1:31510-69816 GCA_030017895.1 Bacteroidota bacterium
CTATAACAGCATTCTTGTAAGTCCAAGTGTAAGTTGCTGGTTCGCCTTTGGCGGGTTGGAAACTTTCTTCAATTGTTACAAACTCCTCTGTATCTTTGTTATATGTTTGAATCCAGAAACCGTAGTTATGAATTTCACTAATTGTTTCCCATTCAAAAGTTACATCGTTTGAGTTTACAAAGTAGCCGACAAATGAGGCAAGCCGGACGGGGAGTATGGGGTTCTCCCCAAAAAAATAATAATTTGATATAGCCAAGGTTGTACCTGCACCGCTATTGCCTAATACATATCGCATAAGTGTTGTCTTTGGATTATCTGTAGTTCGCCAATCTAAATCCGGTGTAAATGGAAATAAATTCTGAGTACTCGTAAATTCAACTGTCATAATTTTTATTGAATCATCCGGAATCAATATCGGTCCACCATTTAAGTTTGAGTTTGCTTGCCATCGTAACTGACCTGGAGTTGTAGATGTAACTACCGAAGGATTGATAGGTCGAAAAGCTGACGGGAGGTCTGACGACATAATTGTCATACTTCCTGTTCCGCTACCTAAAATATTTTTATTAAAATCGAAATGATATTCGCCAGACAGGTAACCGAACGCCAAACTACTAATGTTTTTTAAATAAACCGAAAATTGAAATTTTTTGGGATCAGTTTGAATAGTGTTCTGAATACTTAATGCTGCTGCTGGTACATTTCCGGTTATAATCAATGAAACAATTTGAGAACCGCCCGACAATGTAGCTTTGTGCGAAACTCTAACGGTATAAAAACCGGCTGTTGGTGAAGCGATATGAACCTGCTCAACGTTATCGCGTATATTATCGCCAGTTGTAGCTGCAGCAGAAGGATTACCGGGGTTTAGAATCCAGGGATTATAAGTAGTTGCTCCGCGAATTATTCGAAGATCAATATCGTTAACGAGCATAATATTAGGTGGATCGAGCGATGGCGTAGGTGGTGTACCAGCAGGGTCAGTCCAACAAATTGTAACGCGCAAAGGTTGTGTTCCATCCGAATACACAGGTACATCGATTGTCTGTCCCTGATTAAGTGTCAATTCACGAATGTTCTTGTTCATACCTTCTGCTGAATCCTGTCGCATTACTTGTGCTGCTTTGAGTGTGTTCATCAGACCCCAACCGAAGACATAATCAGGACCTGCATTAGAACCAGCTTCATCAGCAGTGTGGATTACAAGTCCTTTTAGTGTCGATGAGCGCATCGGATTGCTTCCGGCGATTATTCTTCTGTAATGAAGTAGAAGACCAAGAGAACCCGATGCATTTGGAGATGACATAGAAGTTCCACTATATGTAGCGTATGCACTTGTTGAGACGGAGGAGTAAAGCTCAACGCCATTAGCAACTATATCGGGTTTTATTCTACCGTCGTCGGTTGGTCCCCAACAACTGAAACTCGACATTACCACATCGCTTGGTTGCGAATATCCGTTCGTAATATCGTTAACGGCTCCGACTGTAAGAATATTTTTTGCAACACTCGAATGACTGATGCAATTGTAGCCATTGGGTCCGCCATCTAAATCACGCGTTACTGTTCGCAGTACCCAAGCGCTATTAATCCATACATAATGCTCTACAGGTTGTGATGAAGGACCTTCTAACCTATCATTACCTGCTGATTTTACGATAAGGTAATAAGGTGCATTGCGTGTAAGGGTGTCCCAATCGCGTGCTTCTGTAGAGTAAAAACCAAAATTATAATCTGTAGTATTACTTATTGTTGTATCGCCGAACCACACCCACTTACTATTACCGAAATAATTGAACCTCCACCCAGTTATGTACCCATAAGAATGATTTGAAACTCTAAGCCCATTAGCTGCTGCACCAGCCATCTCACTTTGGTCGCTGTTCCAATCATAAGCATTTAATCTTCCCGCATACGACATCCCCTTTGCGTTCGCTTGAACTCCCGAAGCAATCATTGTCCCGCCAACGTGTGTTGCATGATCTGAAAAAGCAGAAGCACCATCCTTTTGTATTGCTCTGTCTGTAAATTCCTGATGTGTGGTTCGTACAGCTCCACCATCCCATATACCGAGTGTATCTAATGAGGCGCCTGTTAGCGAAAACCCTTCCGTTCCACCGGGCCAAACACGATCAGTCGATATCGTTTTAGCCGCATTAATATTGTGCGTCTGATAATACTTTGGCAATCCGTTTTCGAAACGCTGTAATTCAATTACTGAGCCGTCGGGATATTCCTGTCTTACCGGAATACCAAGCTTTGCAGCAACACTTTCGGCATAAGCACGTTGCTGCTGCCATTGAATTGATTTTGATTTCGAGAATTCTCCAAGCCACTCTTTTTGTTCAGGAGTTTGAGAAAATATTACATTGATTAAAATAATTTGCAGTAGAATATATTTAATTAATGCTTTCATATTACTCCTATATTTTACATTCCAAATAAAAAAAGTCCCATCTTTAGATAAAGAATTAATTGCATACACTAATTTCACCAACGTAAGCTTCTTGCTCTCGATTCCCCGTTCGAATACCAAATTAATCCGAACGGGAGTATCGAGAGAACCGAAAAATATTTAAACCTCTCACCTTACATTCTTTCCCGACAAATGACGGGATCGAAGAACACTCGAAAACCGGCCGGGTATGCAGGTTCTCGAGTGTCCCGTTCTGACTTGCTCAGAACGGGATGTATCGAGAGAACATTTTAGTCAACCACATTGAGAGGTGAGGTTATTTCACCAACGTTAATTTCTTCCCGCTTCATTTCATTCAGCGGGATTCTCAAAGTTACTAACAAGTTAGCTTCACGCATTTTACCCCGCAACAGCGGGGTTCGCTAACTTGTGTAACTTTGGAATTACTTCACCAACGTTAGCTTCTTAACTTCTACATTATTTCCGCTTTGAAGTTTGTAGAAATATATTCCATTCGACAATTGTGCTGCATCAAATGTTACCTGATGATATCCGGCTGTTTGATTACCGTTTACCAATGTGGCTACTTCTTTTCCTATCATATTATAAACCTTCAATGTTGTATAATTATCTGCTGCCAATTGATATTTTATAACTGTTGATGGGTTAAACGGGTTCGGATAGTTCTGGTTTAATGCAAACACTGACGGTACTGCTTCGCCGCCAACACTGTTTGGGTTAAGCATAATAGGACCGAAACGAGTTGTAAGACCATTAAGATCCTGCTGAAGTAAATAGAATTCAGTATTATCTATAACAGCATTCTTGTAAGTCCAAGTGTAAGTTGCTGGTTCGCCTTTGGCGGGCTGGAAGCTTTCTTCAATTGTTGTGTACACGTTTGTAATTGGGTTGCGTTTTTGTATCCAGAAACCGTAGTTATGAATTTCACTAATTGTTTCCCACTCAAAAGTTACATCGTTTGAGTTTACAAAGTAGCCGACAAATGATGCAAGTTGGATTGGTAATATATAGTTAAAACCAGAGTTATTGTTATAATTGATTGTAACCATATCCGCATCGGTATGTGTTGGTGAAGTAACTGTTGTTGTAAACACATTGTATTGATTGTTATGTGTGCCAACAACACCTGATGCGGGTATTACGGCTGAGTATGAAGTTCCACTACCTGACGCTTCAACAAAACTAGAACTCGCCCAACCATCAATTGTATAACGTACAAATATTCTCTCTTCTGTTGATTTAGCAGCACTGATCGTTATACTTACTGTAACGGGATTATTCGGTAATAAATAATTATCTGTAACTTCTGTAATTGTAACAGGTTCTCCTGATGTCTCCATAAATATTGCTTGAGTATTAGCGTAATCATTATCTTGCCAGTTAACAGTATACCATTTCCCATCAGTAACAGTAATACTATTATCCGAGCCTTCTATAATATAGGTTTGTAATGTGTTCATACTTACAGTAACACTTCCCCATTTATTATTCCAAGGGCTACCAGAGGGTCCGCTTGTAAAAAGCCAACTATATGTACCTCCAATAACATCACCACCAGAGGTCGCAACTTTAATTTTGGTGTGATATCGTGGTGTTCCTGTCGTTATTAAAGTTACTTTGCCGCCTGCTACTTGAGTTGCACTCGCTAAAGCGAGGGCATTTGTTGGTGGATTAGTCCACCCATTCCACCCACCGGGCATATTCAAACCTTCGGGATTCCAAATCCCAGCCATAAGCGGGATCGAGATTGCTAACATAATTGTAATTAATAAAATTAATTTTTTCATAACACACTCCTATAATTGTTAATTGTTAATTTGGAACGTTTCAAAACGGTTTACGTTTTTCACGTCATTGTTAATTATTAATTGTCAATAGTCAATTTACTATTTAGAGCGTTTGATGTTATAAACCATTGACCACTTGTGTGTGTTAATATAATGTCTTCTTCAATAAGATGCAAGTGGTAATGAAAATTGGCGTAATTTTGCTAAAAATCCAGAAAATAAGTTTTTTTTTGTTTGTCCGATTGCAATCCGTCTTTGACGGACGACTTACTGCTGGAATGATCCTGATGTTTTAGTAAGTCGACGAAACTCGTCGACCTACACCAAACTCATCCCCTATCTCAGTTCGAACAAGAACCATCGCTTAAACATTGATAAGGGGTTGAGTGACTTTAAAATTACGTATCGAGAGAACCGAAAAAAAGCTAAACCTCTCACCATCCCCTCTCCTTTTAGGAAAGGGGATTGAGGATTGAGGTTGATACTATTTCACCAACGTTAGCTTTTTAACTTCTACATTATTTCCGCTTTGAAGTTTGTAGAAATATATTCCATTCGATAACTGCGAGCCGTCAAATGTTACCTGATGGTACCCCGCTGTTTGATAGCCGTTAACTAATGTGGCTACTTCTTTACCAATTATATTATAAACCTTCAACGTTGTGTAATTGTCGGTTGCTAATTGATAATTGATAACTGTTGATGGGTTAAACGGGTTCGGATAGTTTTGGTTTAATGCAAACACTGACGGTACTGCTTCAACCGGGACGTTTGTTGGATTAAGCATAATTGGACCGAAGCGGCTTTCAAGTCCATCATTATCTTGTTGTAATAAATAGAACTCTGTGTTTTCAATAACTGCATTATTGTATGTCCATTTGTATGTTGATGGTACTTGAGCTGCTTGCTGGAAACTTTCTTCAATTGTTGTATACACGTTTGTAATTGGGTTGCGTTTTTGTATCCAGAAACCGAGGTTATTAACTTCGCTGATAGTTTCCCACTCAAAAGTTACATCGTTTGAGTTTACAAAGTAGCCGACAAATGATGCGAGTTGGATTGGGAGTGGTGCATCTGCCCAACTTGTTGCAACACGTATTCCATCCAAAGACAAACGTGGAGCATTGGCTGCGGCGCCTTGTCGGAGGTTCACCGCCGCAACACCCGAGAAATCTGTATCTGCTGAGTTAGATGCTGTTAGCGTCGGGCTGGGCTCATTCCCCGCCAAGGTCGGGTTGACAAACAGGAATGTTGTGTCATTGAGCGTCCCGCCAACAAATTTATATTTTATAACCACGAGATATGTTGTATTCATCGCATAGCTGAATCCGGTGTAGACTGACGATGCAGTACTGCCAAACTGCAAACCAAATGCTACGTTGTCGGAAGCGTCCCTTTTCACGAACAGTCTTGCTCGGAAATTAGTGCTACCAGCCGATTCGGTAAAGTGGAAGAAATAATCTCCCGTAGTGGTTGTCTTAGTAAAATTCACAAGACATGATGCATACACACTTCCAGACGTTTGAGATGTGAATGTTTTATATAGGTCCTGGCCAGTTGTATCAACTTTTGCTGCATTGCCCAAAGCCGAAATGTAACCTGAATATGTTAAACCCGGTGACACTACTTTAATGGTATTAACATAGGATGCTGTTGGTTGTACAACCCAACCATGGAGTACATTTAAAGAATCTCCTGCTGGGTAATCAAAATTTTCGTCTAATAGTAACTGTCCCCACGCCGTCGTGCTTAGAGCCAAGCCAACAACAAGGACAAGTGTGAATAAATTAAATAAGTGTTTCATTTTTGTAACTCCTTTTGTTTTGTTAGTGAATAGTTTTTTGCGCCAAAGGCGCATCCGCCTCTGGCGGAAGTATTTAGTATGTAGTATATAGAAATAGTGAATAGTGAATTAGATTTTACCTGCCCGCCGGTCAGGCGGGGATTTTAGATTTATGATTCTCAAAGACTCATCCTTTACCAATTGAAACAGTGCCAGCCGGTAATGCTTCGGCTTCAAGACGAGCGAGGTCAACAATTTTGCTCGCATGGTCAATATCAATCCCCACAAGATGCCCCTCGGTGTCAAAATCAAGAATTACTCCGGGTGCGACCTCGTGAGATTCGGCGCTCTCGCGCGCAGCTAAATCAATGTACAGCGAATCGGTTTCAGGATAATAGTGAAACTTCATGGTAATTTCTCTTGAAAATTTCGATCGGGAAAAGCATTGTGTACGGTTACTCCATCTTCCAACGTTACTACGCGTAAAAAGCGATTCAATTCACTGATGAATGTCCAATATCGAACTCGACCATCGGGCTGGATGATTTTACGTACTGGGTTCAACAACGCTTGCTCACACCACTCACGTCGAATGTAGGGTCGTTTTCGCATAACCTGTTCCTCGAAATATCGTGTGGTTTTCAATTGTCATGATTTAGATTTTACACGCCCGAACAACCGACATTCAGCTATACAACGTTCGGTCGGGCAGGCGTTTCAGTTGTTTATTAATATGTATTAATATAACACCGTGTTTTTTAAGATACAAGCAGCTTTTTTTAGGAGCTAAGAGTCCCGTGAACGGGATAAACTTTGAGTTTTGAGTTTTTAATTGTCATCTGTTCAATCTCTCGTTCGGTTCGAACTCAATTTTATCGTAAATATCTTTTAGATTTATCTTTTCTTTTATTGAATAAATTTCAAATGAGTCTTCAAGTTTATCGTAAATCCTCAATATCCATTCATTATCCTTTTTTTCATCCTTAATGAACTGCTCAAGAATAATTTTATTTTGAGATATGAGAATATATTCCTTCAGCGTTGGAATCGACATATAGAATTTAAACTTTTGGCTGCGGTCGTATTTCTCGGTTGAGTCGGATAGAACTTCAGTAACTGTAACCGGGTTTTTTAACGTATCTACTTTAGAGTCGACGAATTCCGTCTTACCACAAACAATTGAGATATCGGGATATGTGTAAAGGCCCGATTTTTCAATCCAGATACGCATATTCGACGAGTATACTTTACACGGTTTTTCTTCTACTAATTGATGGATTGCCGCAAAGGTATTACCGCAAATCAACTCATGCTTTTCGCTTGCGCCGGCTAAGGCAAACATTTCGCCATTATAATACTCGCTTTTAATATCTGCTTTGCGCTCAATGGCAAGATATTCGTCGGGAGTTAAGTTTGTTTTTTGCTTGGGCTGCATTATGTATGTTGATAGTCGTAAAAGATTTTACCTGCCCGCCGGTCAGGCGGGGATTTCAGATTTCATGGTTCGACAAGCTCACCACAAGTGGTTCGACAAGTGGTTCAGGAGAAATTTAATTATTCTGATAACAGAGATAATCCGTATTTTTTGGTTTCTGTAAGTAATTAAACCAATAAGCAAATAACGATTTTCATCAAACTATCAAACCACAACTCTTTTGCTTTTTCAAAACTAATTCCGTGTTTTTTCTTATTAACTGAAGTTACGTAAAAGAGTCATTTTTAGATGTTTCGCTTCGCTCAACATGACAAAAAGTCAATTCTGCGTAACTTCAGTAATGTATTAAATTTTAATTTTGTTGATGTTGAATATTTGATATTAAGTTTTTCATTTCAATAAGATAAGCAGGTAAACTTTTATACACATCCAAAGCAGTTTCAATGCTGTATGTATGAACAGTCAAATTTCTATTTTCGAGCATTTCAATCCAGACGTTTTCATTATCAATTAAGTTCGCTTTAAACGCCATCTTCATACAGTCTCTTGGTGAATTGCAGTCGATCATTCCTTTATACTCAAAAAAAGCTTTAACGGTTTTCCAGGCAAGTTCAAAGCAAAACTCAAAATATTGTATACATCCGGCTTGTTTTAGATCGTCATCTGTTCTTTCTTTTAAAGCATTTTCAAGCTGAGTTACCGCCGTTTGATAATCGTTTAACAACAACTCAAACTTAGGCATACAGCACCGAGTAATTTTTTAACGCTTCATTTCTAAACGACTTGGAGACTTTATTAAAATCAACTAAGTCGATTGTGTATAAAGTAGGCAGTTCATCCAAAGCGTCTTTCAGTTTGTAAAAGTCTGCAATGCTCAACGATTTCTCGCCAAGTATTCCGATATCAAAGTCGGAGTGTTTCTTGTTTTGTCCGCTTGCTCTCGAACCAAAAAGAATAACGCGGTTATTTATTAACAAGTGTCGGTTTTGTCGGCAGACTGATTTTATCATGTTAGTTATTTCTATTTCGCGTAGCGTATTCATCTATTTATGAGCTTTGAGTATTGAGCGTTGCTGGTTCGACAAGTGGTTCGACAGGCTCACCACAAGGTTTTGAGTTTTTTGCGCCAAAGGCGCATCCGCCTCTGGCGGAAGTTATTAGTATAAAGTTCTTATGTCGCATCAAAACAGAGATGCCTTTTTCATTATTTCTTTCAGTTCCCTTACAACAGGTGCGAGGGTGGTTCTTCGATCCCACAAAATAAAACCAACTAAAATAAACATACCGCTGAATAAAATACCGAAACCCAAAAACATAAATCCTCGTAGTTCGTCAAATCTTTTATCCATCCGGGTTTCAAGAGCATCCATGCGTTTTTCGAGATTTTTCTGCCCTTCTTCTAAACGAATAACTCTCTCTTTAATATCTTGAATATCTTTCTTTAACTCATTCTGAGCAAACGACTCAGATTGAACAAATAAAAGAGATATCAGACAAATGCTGATAAATGTATTAACTATTTTTTTCATTCAGCCAGTATTAGTGGTTTTAGTTTAAAACAATATAACGCCGTGTTTAATAAAATGCAAGCGGGTTTGTAGATTCGTAAAGACGGGTCGGCGACCCGTCTCTACGAATGGCAAATTGCGGCGATACGAAATAATTTCGTCTGAACGTTTGACGGACGACTTACTACTTCTTTTTCTCCGGCTTGGCTTCTTTCGGCTTATCGAAAAGCGTCGGCTGGATTTTCTTGTCTTCCGTATCTGAAACCGCTTTGCTCTCGACTTCATTCAGGTTTGTTTCTTCGCTTTCTTCCGAAGGGACTGCCGCAATAGCCGCAATCGAATCTTTTTCGTCTAAACGAATTAAGCGGACACCCTGGGCATTCCTGCCTATCACGCGTATCGTAGTTGCCGGCTGACGTATTATCATTCCTTGCGTTGTTACTACAACAATATCGTCGCTGTCGTTCACTTCTCTGATTGCAACTAATTTTCCTGTCTTATCGGTAACGCGCACGGTAATAACTCCCTTGCCGCCACGATGACTGATGCGGTATTCATCAAGGTCGCTCCGTTTGCCGTATCCTTTTTCGGTTGCAACTAAAATTGTAGTCTTGGTTCGTTTTACAGCCACTGCGCCAATTACTTTATCGCCTTTGCCAAGTCGAACAGCCCGCACTCCTGCGGCAGTGCGTCCCATTTGCCGCGCTTCCGATTCAACGAAGCGAATTGCTAAACCATTATATGTTCCGATTACAATATCCTGAGATCCGTTTGTGAGTTTAACATCGGTAACAACGTCCCCCTTCTTAAGTGTGATTGCTGCGATTCCGCTCTTACGCGGATTGCTGAATTCGGCAAGCGATGTTTTTTTAATCTGACCTTTTTCGGTTACCATAACAGCAAATGTTTTCTCATCAAAGTTCTCTACATTCAGGAATGCTTCAATGTTTTCATCCGTTTGCTTCTGAATCAGATTAGCAATCGATTTACCTCGTGCCTGTCGGTTAGCTTCAGGAATTTCAAAAACTTTAAGCCAGTAGCAGCGCCCTTTATCCGTAAAGAATAAAATATAATTATGTGTAGAAGCTATGAACATGTGTTCGAGGAAATCGTCCTCGCGCGTTGCAGCGCCCGAAACGCCTCTGCCTCCGCGCGATTGCCTGCGATACCCCGACACCGGGAAGCGTTTAATAAAGCCGTTGTGGCTGATTGTAATTACAACATCTTCTTCGGCAATCATATCCTCGATTCTGAACTCTTCGAAATCGTATATAATTTCTGTGCGCCGTTCATCGCCGTATTTATTCTTCAGCTCGCGCAGTTCTTCTTTGATGATTTGCAGTTGAAGCTTTTTGTTAGCAAGAATCGATTTTAGTTTTTCGATGAGCTTAATTAAATCGCGGTATTCTTCTTCAATCTTTTTGCGTTCGAGTCCGGTAAGCCGCTGCAAACGCATATCGAGAATTGCTTTTGCCTGAATTTCAGTAAGTTTGAAACGTTTCATTAAACCTTCTTTGGCGCTTTCAGTGTCTTTCGATTTTTTAATGAGTTTAATTACTTCATCGATATTATCGAGGGCTATTATGTATCCCTCAAGAATATGTGCACGCCGTTCGGCTTCATCGAGTTCAAACTTAGACCGACGGACAACAACTTCGTTTCTATGTTTAACGAACTCTTCTAAAATTTGTTTGAGAGTTAATACTTTGGGTCTGCCATCTACAAGGGCAAGCATATTTACGCCGAAAGTAGTTTGCATCTGTGTATATTTGAAGAGATTGTTGAGAACCACTTCAGCATTTGCGTCGCGTTTTAATTCGATTACTATGCGCAGACCGTCTCTATCGGACTCGTCGCGGACGTCAGAAATGTCTTCAATTTTTTTATCGGAGACGAGGTCGGCAATTTTTTCGATGAGCGACGATTTATTAACCTGATAAGGAATTTCGGTAACGATGATAGATTGGCGGTCGTTTTTTCCGGTTTCGATGTTAGCTTTAGCGCGGATAATAATTTTGCCGCGTCCTGTTTTATACGCATTGCGGACGCCGTCGTAACCATAAATAATTCCACCCGTTGGGAAATCGGGCGCCTTAACTATTTTGATAAGTTTATCGTCTGTAATTTCTGAATTTTCGATATATGCCAAACAAGCATCCACAACTTCGTTAAGGTTATGAGGGGGGATATTTGTAGCCATACCTACGGCAATGCCCGATGTGCCGTTCACTAAAAGGTTTGGCGCCATTGCCGGCATAACGGTTGGCTCTTTGAGTGTATCGTCGAAGTTGGGTGCAAAATTAACAGTATTTTTTTCTAAATCCTTGAGCATCTCTTCGGCATACCGTGTAAGGCGCGCCTCGGTGTAACGCATAGCCGCCGGCGAGTCGCCATCGACCGAGCCGAAGTTACCTTGACCATCGACTAACAAATATCGCATCGAGAAATCCTGAGCCATACGAACCATCGTATCGTAAACAGCCGAGTCGCCGTGAGGGTGGTATTTACCCAAAACTTCGCCAACGATACGGGCGCTTTTTTTGTACGGTTTGCCCGCTGCTAAACCTAAATCCTGCATGCCGTATAGCACGCGGCGATGCACTGGTTTTAATCCGTCGCGAACATCGGGCAATGCCCGCGAAACAATTACGCTCATAGCATAATCGATGTAGCTTCCCTTCATTTCGTCTTCAATATCTACGGGTATTATTTTTTCGTTTGCCATTTACTTTTCTTTCAACTGCTTTTTAATTTCATATTAAAAATTTACACATCAAGATTTCTGACATACTTGGCATTCTTTTCAATGAATGCTCTGCGCGGTTCTACATCGTCTCCCATAAGTATCGAGAAAGTTCTGTCGGCATCGGCTGCATTTTCAATCGTAACCTGAAGTATGGTTCGTGATTCGGGATTCATAGTAGTTGACCACAACTGTTCGGGATTCATTTCTCCCAAACCTTTAAATCGTGAAATAACAAATCCTTCGGAACTAACAGGTTCGCCTTCAGGAATTTCTGCTGTGGTTTCTGTCTTCTTCGATTTTTCGCTTTTCATTCGTTTAAGAATCTCGTTTCTTTCGTCATCGTCGAAAGCATAAAATTCCTGTTTCCCTTTTTTAATTTTGTAGAGGGGTGGTTGAGCGATATAAACGTGTCCGAGTTCAACTATTTCTTTCATATATCTGAAGAATAGTGTAAGCAGGAGTGTTCTGATATGCGATCCATCGACGTCGGCGTCGCACATAATAATAATTTTACCGTAACGTATTTTAGCGGCGTCGAAATCTTCGCCGACACCTGTTCCGATTACCGTAAAGATTGCACGGATTTCATCGTTCTCTAAAATTTTATGAAGGCGTGCTTTCTCGACGTTCAGAATTTTTCCCTTCATCGGAAGTATAGCTTGAAAACGTCTGTCGCGTCCTTGCTTGGCGCTTCCGCCTGCCGAGTCGCCTTCAACGAGATAAAGTTCGCAGTGGTCGGGGTCGTTAATCGAGCAATCGGCTAACTTGCCGGGCAAACTTGTTGAACCGAGTGCGCTTTTGCGTCGTGTTAAATCGCGCGCTTTGCGGGCAGCTTCGCGAGCTTCAGCAGCGAGTAAACATTTCTCGATAATCCGCCTGCCGTCGGGTGTGTTTTGTTCGAGCCAAACAGATAAATGCTCGCCGACTAACGATTCGACAATGCTTTTAATTTCGCTGTTGCCAAGTTTGGTTTTGGTTTGTCCTTCAAACTGCGGCTCAGGAACTTTGACGCTGACTATCGCAGTCAAACCTTCGCGGAAGTCATCGCCCGTAAGGTTCACGCTGTTTTCTTTAACCAGATTGTTTTTCGAGGCAAAGCTGTTTAGTGTTCGTGTAAGAGCTGTTCGGAAACCAACCAAATGTGTTCCGCCTTCGTGTGTGTTGATATCGTTTACGTAAGTGTAAACATTTTCTGTGTAATTGTCGTTGTATTGAAGTGCAATTTCGACATCAACATTTCTATCGTTCTCATCTTTTGCCACTCCGTGGGCATAAAATACTTTTTTGATAACTGCCTGCCGTGTAGTGTCGATGTATTTTACAAATTCAACTAAGCCGCCTTTAAAGTGGAACGTATCTTCCTGTTCTTGTCCATCGCGTAAATCTACTATGCTCAGGATAACTTCAGAATTGAGGAAAGCAAGTTCGCGCAAACGTTCGGCGATAGTTTCGTATTTGAAGACCTTTATTTTAAAAATCTGATCGTCGGGATAAAAAGTAACTTTTGTGCCTGTTTTATTTTTATCCGATTTACCGATAACTTTGACCGGCGCCACCGGGTCGCCGCGTTTAAATTTTTGATAGAATAATTTACCCTCGCGTTTAACTTCGACCTCTAAAGTTTCGCTCAGTGCATTGACTACCGAAACACCGACACCGTGCAAACCGCCGGAAACTTTGTAAGAATTTTTATCGAACTTTCCGCCGGCATGTAAAACAGTCATTACAACTTCCAGCGCCGATTTTTTTTCTTCGGGATGAATATCGGTTGGAATTCCGCGCCCGTCGTCTTCAACAGTTACCGATCCGTTTTTGTTTATCGAAACATTTATGTTTTTGCAATAACCGGCAAGAGCTTCGTCTATCGAGTTATCTACAACTTCGTAAACGAGATGATGCAGCCCGCGAGTACTTACATCGCCGATGTACATAGCCGGTCGGCGGCGGACAGCTTCTAACCCTTTTAGAACTGTAATATCTTCGGCGCCGTATTCCCCGTTTTTATTAACTTTAGTTTTTTCTTTTGCCATAATTTATTTACCTGAAAACTATATCTTTTACAATTTCTTCTTTTAGTTTATCGTTTAACTTTTTAATAATTTCTTTTTTCAAAAACTGCAACTCGTTACGCCACACCGATTTTTCGACATGGACAATCAGGTTTCCATGTTCTATTCGCTTGGCATTTGCAACACTCGCAATTTGCTCGCCAACAACCTCGTTCCAAATATCCAATGCTACCACCTGTTTTAATCGAGCGTCGAGTTTGTAATGTTTTAGTACCGCCCCGATTACACTGTCAAGGGTTTTAATTTTAGCTGATCGCGATTTTGCCTTTGCGAACGATAACCTTCTTGTTCTTCTCTCCAAAACTGAGCACCTTATCGAAAATATCGAAGTTAGTTGAAGTAATAAAAGTTTGATTCAAATTTTCTATCAACAGCAGCATCTGTTGGGCGCGGTTGTCGTCTAATTCGCTGAATACATCGTCCAACAAAAGTATCGGATTTTCACGGCATCTCTCTTTGAGATAAAAAAACTCACCGATTTTTAAAGCTACAAAGAAAGTTTTATGCTGACCTTGTGAAGCAAATTTCCGCAGCTCAAGTCCGTTAATCTTAAAACTAATTTCATCGCGGTGCGGACCTACCAGAGTTGAACCTAATCGTAATTCTTCTTTATATTTCCGGTCAATCTCGGTTTTAAAATTTTCGAAAGTTACTTCGTCTTTTTCCGAATTTCCTGTTTTGAAGGATGGTTCGTAGTCTATCGATGGAACTTCGCGCAAATCAACTAACTTTTTGTAGGAGGAAAAAATATACTCCTGAAATTCGTTTATGAAGTTCCGTCTCCTGACCATGATGCGTGTACCGAACCTGATTAGATGTTCGTTCCACGGTTCTAACAAAGCGATTGGGTCGTTTTTAAGAAATTTTGCATCGCTTAGAATTTTATTTCTGTGGCGAACTACTTTCCTGTATTCCGAAAGGTCTTCAAAATATGTTTGATTCGATTGCGATAAAACAAGGTCTAAAAATTTTCGCCTTTCAGCCGGACCGCCGAAAGTTATATTTGAATTTTCGGGAGACAAAAAAACGATAGGAAATTTACCTATAACCGATGAGAATTTTTCTATCCTTCGATTGTTAATTGAATAAACTTTCTCGCCTGTTGTTAAATCGTAACCGATGTGGATTTTGGTTTTGATACCATTATCGGAAACCATGTTCGCTTCAATCTGAAATATGGTCTCACCGATATTAACAATCACCGAGTCGCTGCTTGCATAAAAACTTTTTGTTAACGAAATATACGAGACGGCTTCAAGTAAATTTGTTTTGCCTTCGCCGTTATCGCCTAAAATAATGTTTGCTTTATCGCCACATTCTAAATAAGAATCAGCATGATTACGAAAATTTTTTAACCTTATATTTTCAATAAACATTTACAACTAAGTATTCAGCCTTACAGGCATTACTAACATCAACAACTCTTCTTTTTCTTGTTTTGGTTTCGGTATAACAACAGCAGCTTTGTTCGGGCTGGAAAGGTTGAATACAACTTCCTCGCTTTCGATGTGTGTTAAAATGTCGATAATGTAAACTG
The DNA here is from genome assembly GCA_030017895.1 of Bacteroidota bacterium. Lineage (NCBI taxonomy): Bacteria > Pseudomonadati > Bacteroidota > Bacteroidota bacterium. Next base: position 46,813 of record JASEGV010000006.1, read on the forward strand.
CATTAAATCCGATTTCTAATGTGTTATCAGAGAACTCGCAAGGTATCGTTTCTTTTGCTTCGCTGCCAAAATCTATATCTTCGGCAGATATCGTCAATAAATTCTTTTCGACAAAAAATCGTACTTGATGAGTTGTGCTGCTTGCATAAAACGAAGCCCTGCGAACAGAGGAGAGAAGTTCGTTTTTATTTACAGTCAATAATAAATTATTGTCGGTAGGTATTACGCTTTCGTAGTTCGGATATTTTTCGTCTATTATTTTTGAATTAAGTAAAGTTTGTTCAAAATGGAAAGTAATGTGAGACTCATTTACTGAAATTGAATTTAATTTTTCATCTAAATATCTTGAAATAACGTTCAAAGTTTTTGTCGGTAAAATAATTTCTTTTTCGAAATTCGGAGATTCGAAATCAGAATAAATAAATTTAACAAGCCTGTGTCCATCGGTGGCTACTGAGCGGATTTCGTTTTTCTTTATCTGGAACAAAACTCCCGTCATAGCCGGACGCAGCTCGTCGCTGCTTGCCGCAAACATCGCTTTACTGATTAATTTTTTTAGAAGTTCAGTTTCAATAAATATTTTGCTTTCATCTTTAGAATCAGGAATCTGTGGATACTCATCTGAAATTTGTCCTGTTAGCCTGTATTCTCCTTTGTCAGTTTTCATTAAAATTTTACAAGATTCAATATCCGCAGAAATTTCAATTTCAACATTTAGCGGCAGTGCTCTGATCGTATCCATTAATCTTTTAGCCGGAATAATTATACTCCCGTCCCTTTCACCTTTCGTTTTTAACAACGATGAAATGGAAACATCCATATCTGTCGCCGTTACAGTCAGTGTGTTACCTTTCAGACTGAACATATAGTTTTCTAAAATTGGTAATGCAGATTTTGATGGAATTACACTACCTGTTTTAATTAAAATTTTTTGTAGTTCACCGCTTAAAACGGAAAATTTCATTTATTCCTCCTTAATATTTGAGGTATTGTTAATAATATATTTTTTATGTATAAATTTACTATTTTTTCGTGTGATATACAAGAGTTATCCCCACATATTTTGCTTCTATCTTATTATTAATTAATAAATAAAAAGAAGTGTAATAATAAGGGCTGTGGATATGTTGATAAGTTGAACGAATTGCTTATTTGAATTCGTATTCATAAAAAAACGTTTAAAATGCCTGTTGATGTAATGTTGATAATTCGAAAAATATTAACAATGTTAATATCAAAAAGAGAGACAGAAAATAATGTTGAGTTTATGAACATTGAATCCACATAAATTAACAAGTTATACACGCGAACCTATTTTAATTTTTGATCGCAGTTGCGGCAACATATCAGAATATTTTTTGTCGTATTTAACAAGGTCTTCTATAGTTTGGATAGCGTGTATAACCGTGCTGTGGTCTCTTCCGCCAAAATGTAAACCGATAGTTTTTAAAGATGAATTAGTAATTTCTTTTGAAAGATACATAGCTAATTGCCGGGCTAATACAATTTCTTGTTTTCGGTTTTTAGCACGAATAAAATTTTCGGGAATATTAAAGTAATCGCAAACAATACGTTGGATATCTTCGATAGTGATATGCGATTTAATTTCTCCGATAATAGACCGGACAACATCTTTTGCGAGGTCAATATCAATTTCTCTGCTTCTTATCGAAGAGTGAGCTAACAGACTTATTAAACATCCTTCAAGTTCCCGGATGTTTGAGGTAACATTAGCTGCGATGAATTCGATAACATCTTGTCTCAACTCGATACCGTTATCTTCGCTTTTCTTTCGAAGTATTGCTGTGCGCATCTCAAGGTCGGGCGATTGTATATCGGCTGTTAATCCTGATTGAAAGCGGGATATCAACCTGTCGTTAAGTCCTTTTAACTCTTTTGGAGGTCTATCGCTTGAGAGTACAATTTGTTTTCCTGATTGATAGAGTGTGTTAAATGTATGGAAAAAGTGGTCTTGCGTTTTATCTTTTCCTTCGAAGAATTGAATATCGTCAACAATCAAAATATCCATACTTCTGTAAAAGTTCGAGAAGTTATTTACTTTATCGGTTTGAATCGAATCTACAAATTCTAATGTAAAAACTTCGCTCGTTACATACATAACCCGCTTGGCTTTGCCGTTTTGAAGTGCATGATTTCCGATAGACTGAATCAAATGAGTTTTACCTAGACCAACATCGCCATAAATAACAAGCGGGTTGAACTGCGTACCACCCGGATTATTTGCAACCGCATAAGCTGCTGCCCGTGCAAGTTGGTTACTTTCGCCTTTGATGTAGTTATCGAAAGTGTTTTTTGGATTTAAAGCAGAGTTGACCGGCTTGTGATAAGTTTTTTCTTTTGAGGTGAAATGTGATGGATATAAATAGTCTTTTTTTTGGTCATTAAAATTGTTTGGTAAAGATTTATCGGCTTCATCCCACAGTGTTTTGCCGCGATCGGCTTCGGACATTTCGGAGTTAACTAGAAAATTTATTTTTCCCGAATTGCCTAAAACATTTTTTATCACCTCACTCAGAAGGTCGGAATATCTATCCTCAATCCATTCGTGAAAAAAATTACTCGGCACTTGAAGCGTTAATATTTTGCCATCAACACTCAGCGGTTTGATAGGTTCAAACCAAGCGTTGAAACTTTGGAGATTTACTTTTTCCCCAATGATAGAAAGGCACTTAGTCCACACATCGGCGGATTGCCCGTTAAAATTTTCTGTTAAAACCCCAGCATTTTCAGGGGTTTCGGTATCTAAAAAGGTATTCATATTTAAGCCTACTTAATAATTATCAACACTTATCTACAGGTTATCAACAAAGTTATTAACAGTTTCGATTTTACGAAAAGTAACAATTTAACAATTATCACTATATTATCCACATTAAATTGAAGCTGTATCTCTTTTAAAATAAAGCACAAAACAACGTTAATAAAAAGTTATCCACATTTTATCAGCATCTTAAAATAAAATCAAATTGATACGAAATGAGAAGGTTTTTCTTCGTTAAAAGTTATCAACAATTTATCAACAGTCTAAAACTGTTAATAAGTACTTGTATAAGTATAAACAGAAACTTTTATGAAAGCAAGCAAAAACTAAAAAAATAATTAAAAAAAAATTTTAATTAACAATAGTTTGACTGATAAACCTGCGTACAGAAATTATGCTGCCAACCAAGCCAAATACCGCCCCCATTAGAGCTAATATGAGATAGAGGGAAATGTCGATTTTTAAAAATTGGTTGAGTTCGGCGGTCAACCATTGAGAAGTAAGAAATATTACGAGCCAGAGCATGATAGCAGAGAATATGCCTCCGAGAATACCTTGTAGAATTCCTTCGAGCAAGAAAGGCATTCGAATAAACCATTTTGTGGCGCCGACCAATTTCATTGTTTGTATGATTTTCCGTTTCGAGTATATAGCAAGCCGTATCGTATTTGCCACTAGAAAAATAGCAGAGATGCCGAAAATTATTCCAACGACTAATCCAATAATATTTAACAACAGTGTGCGTTTCTCTAAAAAATCAATAAGTTCTTTTCGATAGGCAACTTCTTCCACTCCCTTTATAGATCTGATTGCTTCAACAACGCGGCTGGCAAGCTCAGTTTTTTTATAATGATCTTTCAGAGAAATTTTAAAAGAAGGAGGGAGTGGATTAAAGTCGAGAACCGAATAAATATCTTCACCAAAGTCGCGCTTGAAAATTTGTGCAGCTTCTTCCTTTGATATGAACTGAATACTATCAACCCCCGTGGTGGAAAGAATAGATTTTTGTACTTCGTTAACTTGATTTTTTGTAATCGGCTCCTGCAGGAAAGCTTCAATCTCAACTTTATCCTCTATCAAAGAGATGATACGCGAGGTATTGAGTGAAACGATTAAAAAAAGCCCTACTAAAAGCAGCGAGATTGAAATTGTAATTACTGAAGCTGCGGCAGCCAACTTTGCGCGCTTAAAACCTGAGTAACCTTCCTTAAGTATGTAGATAAGATTCATAATTTAATTAGAATTAGTTATTAAAAATTCGATTCATCACGCCATCTTACTATTTTCCATGGCGAAATAAAAGATTCACGTTCAAATGTTAAATTAGCGTACCCGTCGATACGGACAATGTCGCCGGGGTTAAAAGTAATTGTGAGATTAAAACTGCGGACGATTGTTTGACGCACCGAATCGCCGCTTGACGAAACTTCGTTGTTCCAGATCAACGAAAGTGCAGCGGCACTCTGAAAAAGTCCGTATGTAGTTCGCATCTCATCCTCTCTACCCCATAATACATCAACACCGCGATCATAGTCGCGGTAAATAAAATTAAAATTCGGACTGATTAAAGTTCCATAAATTGTAGTATCCTTAAATAAATATGCATTTCGAAAATTACACAATACACCATCAATCTCGTTTAAGTTGGGACAAATTGATTTATCTGTTTCTTCGTCCCATCCCGGAGCAAAAGGATTTATACATGTTATTGATGTGAAAGCGAATAAAATCAGTAAAAATTTCATCATCGAAAACATTATTACAATCCAGTACTAAAAACTGCTTTCAAATAACTCCAAGTCATTGAAGAAGTGGTTTTATAATCTTCCCACTTGTAAACACTCCAATTCCGGTTCCGATCGGCGCCTATGTAAAAGCGTAAATTACCGATAACATTATAATTTTGATTACTATGTGGATAATCAAGCGAATAGTCGAAATTATAAATAACTGAATCGGTGGCTACAACAGTTTCGCCTTTTGGTGTTAAAATAAGTTTGGCACTAGTGAAAGGGGGTTTTCCTAAATTTGTAATATACTGCCGCTCCGATTCCAAGCTCCAATCCTCAAATATTGTTCTGTCTATTCCGGCTTCAGCGGACGCAACGAATTTGAATTTCTGGTCTGAAAAATTTGGATCTACAAAACATTTAATATAATTATCGACGTTATATTCTTCGATTGCATTTTTAAAATTAATTAGAACAATTTCGGCAGTAGTAGGTTGTATGAATGATGAGATTGTTTGAGATGGTTTTTCAGGTATGCGAGTGTTGAATATATCGCACCCTGAAAATAGAGTAATTAAAATTAAAAAAAATATTTGTTCAAACAATTTCAAATTTGTACACGTCCTTCTATTGCTCTCGAGAGAGTTGCCTCGTCGGTGAATTCCAAATCGCCCCCAACAGGAATGCCTCGTGCGATGCGGGTTACTTTTAGACCAAGAGGTTTTAATAATCGTGAAAGATAAAGCGTTGTTGCTTCGCCCTCAACATTCGGATTTAACGCTAAAATAATTTCGCCCGTCTTTTCATTGATACGGTGCAAAAGTTCCTTTACCTTAATATCTTCTGGACCGATGCCGTCGAGGGGCGACAGAGACCCGCCTAACACGTGATATAAACCAATGAACTCATTGGTTTTTTCAATTGCGATAACATCGTTTGGGTCTTCAACCACACAAATCAAACTTCCATCTCTTTTTGGACTTGAGCAAATCAGGCACGGATCGTCTTCGGTAAAGTTTGAGCAAACAGAACAGTTTATTACTTTGTCCTTTACGCCTACCATTGCCTTTGCAATGTTTACAACTTCTTCGCGTGGGAGTTTCATAATATACATTGCGAGTCGTTGCGCGGTTTTTCGCCCGATACCGGGAAGCTGTGCTAATTCTTCAACTAAAAGCTCAAGTGATTCTGATGTATATAACATACAAAAATTTTTTATAAACCTGGAATGTTCAAACCTGGAATATTTGGCATCATTCCCGACGTGGCATTGTTCATTTCTTCCTGAGCCATTTTTTGTGCATCCTCAAGAGCCTTATTAACTGCTGCGATAATTAAATCTTCAAGCATCTCGGCATCATCGGGGTTGATTACTTCTTTTTCAATCTGGATTTTTATTATCTGTTGTTTGCCGTTAGCAGTTACTTTAACCATACCACCGCCCGATTCAGCGATGATTATTTTATTTTCAAGCTCGGCTTGCACCAGAGCCATTTTTTCCTGCATCTTTTGAACTTGCTTTAACATTCCTTGCATATTTGGCATTCCGCCGCCGGGAAATTTCATTTTGATTCCTTATTAAATTGATATTGTATTAACCTATATTAAAATATATTGTTTTTTAACTGTAAAATCAAAAAAAAATTGACTATGTTATAAAAATTCAATATATTTACTCCGCAAAATATTCCGCGATAGCTCAATGGTAGAGCATGCGGCTGTTAACCGCAGGGTTGTAGGTTCGAGTCCTACTCGCGGAGCTATCATACAATAAACCTCAAGCAAAACTAACTTGAGGTTTTTATTTTATGGGACGCTGGCTTTACAAACTACCCCCTTATTTGGTTGTTAAATATACCGTTATCGCCACTTCCTCTCAACACGCATAAATACGTATTTTTTTATTACTCATAAAATTAATATATTAAGTCAAATGGTATTTCACCTTTATCATGAAGTGTAATCTTAATATATTCCTATGTAAATTGATTTTGTTATGCTTTTGCTTTCATCTAAACACACATGTTTATTCCGCCGAATCTTTAAAACCTTATAAAAACATTTCTGAATATTCCCACCGATCTTGGGATTCGAAAAACGGATTTTTACCTTATTCAATAAATATCATTCTTCAAACACGCGACGGTTATCTATGGATGGGAACCGATGATGGGTTAGTGCGGTTTGATGGAATGGAATTCTCAACTTATAATACGAGTAACACAAATGCTTTTAAAACAAATAATATATCATCTCTGGTGGAAGACAGAGACGGACGGTTGTGGATTGGTTGTAGAGATGGCGGGCTGTTAAGTTATTATGAGGATTCTTTTAAATATTATTTTATTAAAGACAGCTTGAAAGATGATAGAATTCTCTCGATGTGTCTTGATCACGAAAACAATTTATGGATAGGGACACCCCGTAATCTTTCCTACATTTCATTAAGTGTCGGCGTAAAACAAACATCAGGCAGCAATCATATTTTTAATAAATTCTCTGAAATAGATTTTTCTACCTTTGATGTTTACTCAATTGTTTGTGATGACTTCGGGACAATTTGGGTCACTTGCAAAGCAAGTTCATATGTTTATAAAATAAGTCATGGGAAAAAGGAAAAATCTGTTCTGTTTAGTGGTAATTTTTGGAGTTCTCAGATTTATTGCTTTTTCTCAGACAGCAAGGGAAGAAACTGGATCGGAACGGTTCATGGATTAAAAATTTTGAGAAACGGTAATCTCTCTTCATATTCCGGCCAAAATGGACAGCTTGAATTCAGGATAAATACTATAATGGAGGACCAGATTGGAAATTTATGGATAGGAACTCATGGAAATGGGTTGTATAAGTTAGATACAGCAGGATATATAAAGAAATTTTATATTAAAGACGAAATATCTTTGGATAGAGTAGTGTCATTGTTTGAAGATACGGAAGGAGGGATTTGGATTGGCACACGAGGAGGCGGGCTGCATCGGCTGCAAAAAAAAATCTTAAAAACTTACACAACAATCGATGGGCTATCTGATAATCGGGTATGGTCAATTTGCGAATCCCGCAATAACGATATCTGGATCGGAACACAAAAAGGATTGAATAAACTTACCTTTAATAAATCCAGGGAAGTAATCACAAGATTACCAATTCCTGGAAATGAAAAAGCTATTATTGTGAGAACCATTATCGAAGATCATAATAATGTTATTTGGATAGGAGCCGGGAAAGATATTCTGAGATACTCCAACGGCAAACTTAAACGTTTCTTATCAGTAAATGAGCCGAGGTCAATGGTTGTAGATTCTAATAATAACTTATGGATTGGAGGGGGGGACGCCGGACTTATAAAAGTTCAAAACGAAAGCCATCAAATATTTTTCAACAGTCTGGAAAATCTAACATTTTTTAAAAAGAACTTTTCCGAGCCTATTGTTTATCAAATTAAAGCTCTTTGTTACGATGATAAAGGAAGCCTCTGGATAGGAACAAAGAATGGACTTTTTCGGTCTAGTGGAGATTCTCTTTATTTCTTCGACAAAGCCCCCGGGCTGACAGGTAATGCCGTGATGACGTTGTTAAATGATTCAAAGGGGACTCTCTGGATAACAGTTTATGGATTTGGTTTATTCCGTTTTAATACCGGTAACAATGAAAAACAATTTTCTCGGATAACCAGAGATGCTGGTTTAATTGACAACACAATATATTCTATTCTTGAGGATGATTACGGAAAATTTTGGTTTGGCAGCAATAAGGGAATTTTTAGCATCAACCGCCAGGAAGTTGTTGATTTCTGTGATGGCAAAATTTCATCTGTCCACGCTGTTGCATACGGATTAGAGGCTGGAATGGAAAGCATAGAATGTAACGGCGGCAATCATCCATCAGCAATAAAATCAAAGGATGGCCGTTTATGGTTTCCAACAATGGGGGGCGTTACCGTTGTTGATCCCGGTAACCTGAATTGGAAACAGGACTCACTGAAAGTATATATTCAAAAAACAGTTGTTGACGGTGTAGAATTATCGACCAATCGGCTACATTCATTAGAGCCCGGTAATAAAAGAAAGATAGAATTTCGCTACACTGCCATTAATTTTTCAAACTCTGAGAATATCCGTTTTAAATACCGATTAGAAGGATATGATGATGAATGGATAGACGCCCAGAACCAGCGGATTATCTATTATTTGAACATTCCACCCGGCCAATATAATTTTCGAGTTCTTGCCAGCAATCACACGGGAGCTTGGAATACCGAAGGGGCTTCAATTTCTTTTGTAATTCCTCAGCATTATTGGGAAACTGACACATTTAAAATTTTGGTTGGAATTCTAATTGTGGGTATCATAATCGGAATCACTCGCTTGTTTTTTGCCAGAAAATTACAACATCAATTGTACATACTTGAAAACCAGCGTGCATTAGAGCAGGAGCGGCTAAGAATTTCCAGAGATATTCACGATGAAATCGGTTCGAGGTTGACAAAAATTTCAGTTCTCAATGAGGCAGTTAAAGATGAAATAGATAAAGCACCCTTGATACAAGAATTTACCGAAAAAATATCAAACGAAACCAAACTAATGATCGAAAATCTTGATGAAATCATCTGGTTCATCAATCCTGGTAACGACAGCATAGAACATCTCGGCACGTTTCTCAGGGAATATATAGCTGATTTCTTTAGCTCATTCGATATTGAATGCAATTGCGAATTCCCGGATTCGTATCCAGCCATTCAAATTTCTCCTGAAGTCCGAAGAAATACAGTTTTAATTGTGAAGGAAATTACAAACAATGTTGTTAAACATGCTTCGGCAACAAAAGTTAATGCTAAATTTTATTTAAAGGAGCAAACTATATGGATATCCCTGAAAGATAATGGCAAAGGGTTTTGTACTCGGGAGCCTCACCCGCTCGGAAATGGTTTAATTAATATTCAAAAAAGAATTGAGGAAATTGGTGGTAAAATAATAATTGAGTCTGTTGTTTCGTCAGGGACAGCAATACAAATTTTTTTACCTTTAAAAAATACGTAATTATGAAAATCAAAGTAGCAATTGTTGATGATGGTGAAGAATATCGCAACCATCTCGAAAAAATTTTTAAAAACCATCCGGATTTTCGATGTGTAGGAACATATCGAACAGCCGAAGACGCATTAATTGATATCCCACAAAAAATTCCGGACGTTGCGTTAATGGATATTCATCTGCCTGGAATTGACGGAGTTGAATGTGTGAAAAGGTTGAAAGAAGCAATGCCACAAACCCAGTTCATGATGCTTACAATCTTTGAGAACGACACCTATATATTTAATGCTTTGGTTGCTGGTGCAACTGGATATTTACTCAAGCGTTCTTCAAAAGAAGAAATTTTTACAGCGATTAAAGAGCTGTATAACGGAGGGGCTCCTATGTCTGCTCAAATCGCGCGCAAAGTGTTATCTTTCTTCAGCCAATTCAAAACAAAATTTTCTGAAACCGATGTTGATGAACAACTTTCGAAACGAGAAGAAGAAGTTCTCTCCTATCTTACAAAGGGTTATCAGTATAAAGAAATTGCCAAGGTACTATTTATTAGCTATGAAACCATCCGAACGCACATTAAACACATATACAAGAAACTTCATGTCAGGTCTAAGAGCGAAGCAATAATTAAGTCATTCGGCTACAAAAAAATATCAGCTTCATCTCAAAAAAAAGTAGTCTGTAAAAAATCCTCAAAATTGAAACAGAAATAACCAAAAATTCATCACGTAATTCTGTAACGCTCCCCTCCTAAAACTATTTGACTTTTAAGTTTATTATAATTAGATTTTTCCAACGTAACACTAACTTAATATAGGTTTGCGAATGGCAGATATTCCAGAATTAAAAAAAGTTTTATGGCGTAACGGAGATGTGGTCTCGGAGGAACACTTTTACGCACTTGAAGAATGGATTGAGCAGCTTGTTAGTATGGGCTATTCCCAAGCTGGAAGTTACGGACTTATCAGGAATTCATATCTTCAAACCGACTACAATAACTCCGAGAATATTAATTTTAAGCGTTTAGACGGCGCAAATTACCAAGTCGAAATTTCTCAATTTCAGGGATTAAACCCTTACGGAAGACTGATCAAAATTGATGGCAGCAGGACTTTTAATTTTCAATTCAGACCACCTCAAAAAAGTCCCGATGGAAAATATCTGCTGTATATAATGCCGTCAAGTTCAGGGCGAGATGGAATCATTGAGTCAGATTCAGAGCCGATAACGGGAGCGTCTGTTTATGACGCTTTGTACGAAATCTCAATTACAAACAATCAGGCCACGGGAGTTGTACTTTGTCGTTTTAAAATCGAGGATAACGAACTAATCGTAGATAAATCGTTTATTCCGTTTGGCGTTTTTATCGACAGCTCTCCGAACTGTGTTGATGCCAGCAACGGAATATTAACAAAGTTCACTCTTTGGAGTTCTTTGTTGGATAACTACCTGAAATCCTTAAAACCCACTCCCGAAATTGTACTCGTATGGAACGCTACTGGTCAATTCATTCGTTCGAATGGATTTTTTAAACCGCTAATTGAGAATACCCATACCCCGACATTAAACTATTTTAACGGCTTACAACAGTTTTTTAATCAAGTTAAAAGTGAATTACAAATTTTATCTGTCGGTTGGGAACAAGCCACGCTGAAACAAAGAATTAATGAAGTAGTCGAAAAACTTAATGAATCTATTATATCTCCGAATGAACCTCAGGTAGAATTAAACACAGCATTTTCTTACGCTGAAAAATTATTCGACGATATAACTAAATTGCTTTCTTATTTTCCGGCTGGACCTATTGCTGAAAAAACACTTCCAATCTCAAGAGTCGAATTAATGAAGGAAGCCGCTGGAAATCGTTTGAACATATATCTTGAGACGGAAGCTCAGTTTGTAAAAAGTAAAACTCAAATAACATTTCAACTCAGGGAGTTTTCGAAATCAGACCCAGTCGGGAAGAATATCCGTGTAGGTATGGGCAGCGCAATTTTTGCTCAACTTTTAGATTTGAAAAACTTGTTGAAACGAGTTCCCGGAGAATCGTTCACATATACAATCGAATGCCCTCCCGAAGTTGTAACCAAAGATAAAGCTTCACACCTTACTCTTTATCTCCCTCAACCACTCGGTGAAGGTGTCATCGATTTGAAATCGCATATAACTATAATTATAAGGGATTAGAATAATGTTGCAACCTGTCACTGAAATAGCACGTGATTTTAACAAACAGTGTCTTACTCTTGCCGACTTTTTAAGAGATGTCGATTCGGGTACGGATATAACTCAAAAACAAGATAAGATATCGAAGGCAGTGCACGGCTTTTTCGATGCTTTACAACAACTCCCAAATCAAATAGCTCCGCTGGACACACGAGAGACTATACTCTTTGAGATAGACCGGGCTTTGGTAGGAAGTTATGGCTCAAAAGTTTTTTCCGCTTCTGAAAGTACAAATCAAACAAGAAGACTTTTAAGAGATTTAACAGCTCTCTGGCAACACTATTATCTTATCGCTGGTTTAACACATACCGAAACCGGCGGTGGCGTTTCGGGGACGATGAGTTTTTATGAAGAATGGATTAAATCTGAAAATGTCGGGATAGAAGAATCGGAGTACGATAGAATGCTCGCAGATGTTTCTGCCCTGCTTCAGAGTTCAGAAAATCTAAATGTCCCTACAAAGATTCAGTTATTTTCATTAATGGGTAAAATTTTAATGACACTCGGCGTTTCGGAAGATTTTGCTCAGAGCAAATTACAGAGTCATTTCGATGAAATTAAACAGAGAACGAGCGACACGGCAAGTATTTCGTTTGCCGAAATATTACTCTGCTTACAAGTGTTAGGTTCGAAGGGCAAAGGTCTCGATTCAACCGGAACAAGTTCAATCGAAGTCCAAAAAGCAATTCGTTACTGGTGCAGCAAGGACGATTTCATCAACAGCCTCTTCAAAAATTGGGGTTGGTACTGGGAAAACGATTATGTAAGTCCGTTAGCAATGGGCGACCAAATTTATTTGAAGGAGAGAAGTCCATTATATATTTCACACGCAAACAACACGATGAAGTTAGGTATCGGACATTCATACCTTGAATTAATAGAACATAAAAAACAAAACCCACTGCTTACTAGTCTTTTCCAACCAGTTCCCATTTTCTTATTCGGACAATCAGGAGTTGGTAAGAGTAGTTATATATCGGCTTTTTGCTACGAAGCACAGATGCGAGCCGGTAAACCTGTTACACTCGGTAGAGAGTTGCAAGTATATTATGAGGGTGTCTCCGATGCTTGGCGCTCAAACAGCATACCGCCATCCAGCGGTTTAAACAGCTATAACTTCTGGGAAGATTTGAACATAACAAGCTATACGACTTTTGATTACGGCGGTAAAGATACGCAGCCCGATCAATGGGAACACCAACTGCAGGATATTTTTAGAAAGGCAAAAGGTTTATTTTTTTTCATCGATGAAAAAGATTATCTGGATCCGGTTAAATTGAGGAAAAGAGCTAACTGGTTTGATGCCATCCTACAGTATTGGGTTCAAAGTAATCCGAATATCCGACACGTCCCCACCGGATTAATTTTGACAAAGGGTGATACAGTATTTGGTGAATCTTTGTCGCAACTTGGGAGGTCATCTTTAATCCCTTCTAACTTCCAACCAGTTCTAATCGAATCTCTTTTACCTCAGAGATTTCCGAAGATGACCGAAGAAATGAAAACTCCTTACGGAAGGTTAAGAGATTTCATGCTTCGTGACAGGGCAAACAATGCTCATCCAGTCTTGCAAGATATCGTTCAAACGTTGCTCGATAATTTTTCACAATTCTTTAACCGCGTTTTAGATTTAACTTTTCACTATCAAATATTCATCACGTCAGCTCAACCGCCGCGGGAGATTAACGACCCGTTATTTCCTTGGGGTGTAAAAGATTCCATGATGTGGATGTTGAATATAATCGAAAAATTCCATCTCCGCGAAAGTTTAATGAAATTCAGAAGTGAAGAGGGGCAGATCGAAAGCGAGATAAAGATTCTTCGTGAAGATATAAATCAAATGCAGAAATACAGAGATGAGATTTCATCTGCAAATACTGAGATTACCCGCTTGCGACAGAAATCGACGATATTCCAGGCGGCGATGAAAGACAGGATCAAATTCCACGAAGAAAACAGACAGCGTGCTGAGCAGGATTTTATGACGATCTTGAACAGATATATAAAAGATTCTCCCGAAGCAAATAAAGCTGCTGGAATTCAGACTGTTGAAAGAGAGATACGTAAAAAGGAAGAACTGCTTGCCGGCTTACGTGAAAAACGAAACGATTATGAGAGCAGGTTAAGGTTTTAGAGTGACAAAAAACAAATTGACTTTAATAATTATTTTATTAGTAATAACACTTGGAAAAATTAATGCACAAGTAACACTTGAATGGGTAGCCCGCTATAACAGTCAGAGCAACGGCGGTGATCGTGCCATAGCGATGGCGATTGACTCGATTGGGAATGTTTATGTAACGGGGACTGATGCAGACTCTCCGCCGGGATTTGTAACGATAAAAGTAAACTCAAGCGGACGGATTCTGTGGGCGAGGAGATATTCAGGGGGACAAGCATTTATAGCAGTTCCCCAAGCAATTTCAGTAGACTTGAACGGGAATGTGTATGTTGGTGCTGAAGATGTTACATACATCATAGTGAGTTATGACAGCATTGGTAATGAGCGCTGGGTACGAAGACATTCGGGAACTGGAGGAGGTTTCAGTGTATTACATGATGTTGAACTCTATCGCGACACCGGAAGTGTGATTACCACAGTCCAGGGGCTTGTTGCCACTGGATATTTAAAAAATATCGGTACAAATTGGGACGTTGGAACTTTAAAATATAACGCCAATGGAGATGTTGTATGGGTAAGAAATTATGATCCGAATAACTCTGAGGATGAGGGTGGAATTGCGATGGATAAAAATGACCAAACCAATATTACAATAACGGGATTTTCAGGATACCGAGACTTTCTCACATTAAGTTACGACATAAACGGTAACCTGCGCTGGGCACAGACGTGGAATGGACCCGGCAACAATTGGGACCAAGCAAATGATGTTGCCGTCGATCAAAACGGAAATACGTATGTTACAGGAGCTGCGTATTTTGATACAATCAAACAAGATTTTTGCACGATGAGATATGATTACGACGGGAACTTGAAATGGGTAAGGAGTTTCAACCTAACACAATACAATACAAGTTACGGGGAATTTATTAAAGTAGATCCATTTGGGAATGTTGTTGTTGCCGGAGGGGTGCAGGGAGATGCAAACTCACTTGATTACTGCACAATTAAGTATAATTCTCTTGGCAACCAATTATGGGTTCGGCTATATAATGGCGGACTCTATGATCGTGTTGAGGGATTAGCAGTTGACAGATATGGTTCTGTGTATGTAACTGGTACAGCAAATGAGACTTATAATTTATATAAAATTTACACTATCAAATACGACAAAGACGGAAATCAATTATGGCTTGAGAAATATCCATATTATGATACAATATCAAGTCCTGCAGCAATTATTGTTGATAATAACTTATATGTTTATATTACAGGGCAGATAGCTACACCCGAATATAGTAATGACATTATCGTTCTAAAATATTCTCAGATAACAAGTGTAGAGCAAACGAAAGATGGAGTTCCCGAAGAATTTAAGTTATATCAAAATTATCCGAACCCGTTCAATCCGAAAACGGATATCAGATTTCGGATTCCAGATTTCGGATTTGTTATTTTGAAGATATACGATCTATTTGGAAGAGAAGTCGCTACCGTGGTTAATGAGAAGAAAGAACCGGGCGAACATCAAGTGGAATGGAACGCGGAAGGAATAGCAAGTGGTGTGTATTTTTATCGGATGACGGTGTACAATGGGATGTTGGGAACAAAGGCGGTTACGAGGAAAATGGTAGTCATCAATTAAAAATGTAAAATTCAAAATGAAAAAAGGAAAAACTTTCTTTCAAATAATTTTTATAATGAGAAATGAATTATGAGAAACTTCACAGTAGGTTTTATTGTGCTGCTTTTGACGACTGCGGCACAGTCGCAAACGTGGAATTATTTAAACTTCGAGTGCGGTGGGTATGTTACGGAAATCATCCCCGTCAAATATCCGAGCACAGTAGGGAAATCGATTGATAATCAGGTGTTATATGCTCGAACGGACATTGGCGGTGTATACCGCAGTAACAATAACGGTCTGTCGTGGACGTATGTTAGCACTTATCTAAATTATCCAACTGGCGGTGGGCATCCGGGTATTTCAGGCTCAGAACTGAGCATCCAGGGCATTGCAGTACGGTACGATTCGATAACAGGAAAAGAAATCGTCAATGTTGCCTGGGGAAATTATGAAGATGATGCTAAATCAGAATATCGATCCATCTGGCGTTCTGATAATAGCGGTGCTGAAGGTTCATGGACGAAGCCAACAATCATCGGACAAGTCTGGTTTCGAGGGAATAATTTCCCTGTGAAACTTGGCGGACCGTGTATTACTTATGACCCGAATAATATTAGAAGAGAATTTTCACATATGTACATGGGCGGATTTGGACCAACGGTTGCAAACATACCTGGGAAAGCGTATTTATATAAAAGTGAAAACGATGGGCAGAGTTGGGATTTGGTTCAATCATTTAGAGATTTTCAAAACGTTAATGGTTATGCCGGAGAAGGCATCACTTGCATCAATATTTCAAAAAAAATTAACCCTAGTGATACTGCTCATATCTGGGTAGGCACTACACATGGGATTGTTTTTACTACAAACGGAGGAACAAACTGGCAAAGAGTTACAATACCTGGAGTTCCAACACCTTATGTTAAAAGAATTTTACTTAAAAAAGAAGGAAGTATTATAACCGGAGCGATGGTTACGTGGGGGAAAAATGATGACACTACAGGTGTCGGGAGACTCTTGGCGAGCGGCGGTTGGCAATATATAGATATTACTTCAAACTTTTTAACCGGTTATACAGGAGGAAGTGGTAGCGGATTGTTTTCGTCATTAACATTCGTTGACACAAATGAAACAATAATAATTTCTGGTAAGTATGAAAGACCCTTACGTAAGACAGGAGACTTTGGTAATAGCTGGTATGGCGAGGTGAATAATTCACCAAATAACGAAGTTGTATTCAGATACACACAAAGCGGAAACAATTTTCCGGCACATCAGCAAAAAGGCGAGCTGGATCCGAGCTGGGGTTTTATGTATGATGGATTAAGCTGTATAACAAAAAATCCGAATAGCGGTTGGGGCAACCAGTGGTATTTAAGCGGCGGTGCAGGTGCGAGGATGACCGTGAGTAGTGCCGGTGCAGATACTAACTTTGTAAATTCGCGTTGGAAATATACAACACTTGGACAGGCGATGACGGTGAACTATGATGTTGTATTCTCTAAAGTAAACAACCGCGAAGCTATATATCTACCGTTGTCAGACTGGACGATGGGTAGTACTTATCAGGATAGATTAAGTACTCCAACGACTGGTGGTTTTATACAAGATACATTATCATACGACAGACAGGAGACACGCCCTCTTCATTTATATGATACATATATATCGAATGTAACCCGGATACTAATACATCCTGATAATCCTAATATCAGTTATTGTGTAGGTGGCAGTGTTTATGATTTTAACCCGACAGAAAGTTACAGAGCGGGATTTTACGTAAGAACTGATAGCAACGGAATAATTAAAACGAGTCGCAAAGAAACACATCCGTTTTTACAAAAAAATGACCGAGCAATAGTAGATGCAATAATTAATAATAAGCCAGTAGGCGGAAACAGGATAATAGTTTTGGCAGGGAGAAACCGGAAAGCAGTGCAGCCTGGAGATAGTTTAGGAATATTTTATTCCGATGACGGAGGGGTCAACTGGGGTCCACGGGGAACGTTCAATCAACAAAGCGGAAACCAAACTATGTCAACACAGCAAGCATATCAAAGGTCAATTATCCCAGGCTTAATCGATGGTGCGATAGGAGATATTTTTGATGGGCACTTCCATTTGGTGTATTTGGGAAATGGCCGGGTGGGGTTGTGGTTAGAAGCCGGCGGAATGTTTATATCCACTGATAATGGTGAGAATTGGGGATCAAAGTCTCCGCCATCACAATTAACAAACAAATATTTGCGTGCAGGTTCTTTGAAATATGTAGGAAATGATACAATTGCATTAGCGGTTCGCAAGGGCGATGCCGATCCTGGAGGCTTGTACAAAGGTATCATCGATTCCATTGGTAATATTATATGGCTTAATGGTGGCTCTAGTATTAGCAATTTCACCAGTGCCGAACACCTCGATATTAATTTAGACAGATGGGTAGTATATGGAAAAAAGGATAATGATTTGTATAATCAAATCTATTTTTCGATTAGTGGCGGTAACTGGCAAAGGATTGCACCTCCTGCCCAACAGCACTTGCCCAGAGTCAAAAGTTTGAGAATCAGACCAGATAAAAATGAAATTTGGGTTGCATCGAGCGGGCAAGGTGTGTGGAGATACACCTATGAAAGTAGTAACTATACAAAAAAGTAGATTTTACAATAGGTAAGTATTTTTGTATAATATGATAATAGATAAAAGGAAGAAGATGAAAGCAGGAAAAATATTATTACTATTGCTCATGTTAATATCGTTAGTTGATGAGATGAATTCCCAAGTTCAACTCGAGTGGGTAGCACGTTATAATGGACCGAGTAATTTTTCGGAGTATGTAAGTGCGATGACAATTGACTCGATGGGGAATATTTATGTAACAGGAGAAGACAACGAGCAACCATACGGATTTGTGACTGTAAAGTTCAACTCAAGTGGGCAGTTTGTTTGGGCAAGGAGATACTCAGGTGGGTTGGCAATAAAAGCAACACCGAAATCAATCGCAGTTGACTTGCAAGGCAATGTGTATGTTGGTGCAAGCGATGTGGATTACATCGTAGTAAAATATGATGTGGATGGAGTAGAACAGTGGGTGAAAAAGTATAGAGGAAGTGGAACGGGAATGAACGAAATAGTAGATTTGGTTATCGATTACACCGAAAATGTTAACGTATTAGTTACTGGTTCTTCAGACAATATCATTTCAACGAGGGATATTGGAACTTTAAAATACAGCACAAATGGTGATACATTATGGACAAGAAATTTCAGCAGATTAAATAACACACTTGAGTGGGCTACTGCAATGGATATTGATAATTTTAATGCACTGAGTATAGCTGGTGATACAAAACTTAGCATGCAGTCTAAAGATTTTCTCACCTTAAGCTACGATTATTATGGTAATCTACGCTGGGCACAGACATTTGATGGACCTGCAAGTCGTTGGGATGAAGCATCTGATATTGCATCTGATAAAAATGGTAATGTGTATGTAACAGGATATGCGACAATGGACAGCTTAAATGCTATAAACATTGCTACTATCAAGTATAACAGCAGTGGTAATGAACAATGGGTTAGATTTTATGAAGGTACCTTCCCATATTACTATTCGGAAGGCAGATTTATCAAGATTGATCCATATTATAATATTGTCACTGCGGGTTGGCAAGCTGGTTATAATTATGATTTTTGTACAATTAAATACGATTCACTTGGTAATCAATTATGGGTAAAAGGATACAACGGCGCAGCAAATGCAGAAGATTTTCTTGAAGGTTTAGCAGTTGATAAATATGGAGATATATATGTAACCGGCAGCGCTAAAGATGAAATAAATCGTCCCAAAATAACAACAATCAAATACGACAAGGGCGGAAATCAGGTATGGCTTCAGAAATATCCCGACAGCGATAGCATTTCATACCCTAAAGGAATAATTGTGGATAAAGATTTAAATGTTTATGTTGCAGGTATATCATTTAATCCGAGTGATATTATTGTGTTAAAATATTCACAGCCGACGAGTGTAGTGCCTATATTGAGCGAAGTTCCTGATGGATTTCAGTTGTATCAGAATTATCCAAATCCTTTTAATTCAAAAACAAATATCAAATATCAAATTACAAATTCATCGTTTTTGAGAATTAAAGTATATGATGTATTTGGAAGGGAAGTAGCGACATTGGTAAATGAGAAGAAAGAACCTGGTGAATATCAGGTTGAATGGGACGCTGAAGGACTTGCTAGTGGCCTGTATTATTATCGAATTATTTCCGGAAGATATATCGAAACCAAGAAAGCGCTATTAATAAAATAAAAGAAAGGGTTATAAAATGAAATATTTAACATTGTTTTTAATAGTGTTGGTAATATCGAAATCAACATATTCCCAATCTGGTGCGTGGAATTATTTAAATTTTGAATGCGGAGGATATGTGACGGAAATAATTCCGGTAAAGTATCCGGCGGGACAGCAGCCTGGAAACATCAATCAACAAGTGCTTTATGCAAGAACCGACATTGGCGGGATTTATCGTAGCGAAGATAATGGTCAGAGCTGGAAATTTGGGAGTAATTATGTTAATCCTGTAGCCCCACCTGGTAATCCTGGAATATCGATATCAGAACTGAGCATACAAGGTCTTGCAGTTAGATACGATGCACAAACTGGGAAAGAAATTGTTAATGTTGCCTGGGGAAATTATGAAAATGATGCAGAAGCTGCAGATTTCAAATCCATCTGGCGATCAAGTCGTAATGGGGAAATTGATGCCTGGACTAAATCAACGATCACTCCTCAGAGTGTATGGTTCAAAGGTAATAAAATGGGTGTAAAGATAGGTGGACCGTGTATTATCTACGATCCGAATAATATTAATGATCAATATTCACATTTATACATGGGCGGATTTGAACCGAATAATGGTAAAGCATATTTGTATAAAAGTGAAAACGATGGGGTGAATTTTTCAAGGATATTAAGTTTTGAGTCATTTCAAAACAGCACAAGTAGTCCAAATGGAGAAGGCATCACTTGCATTGCAATCAAGCCAGGAAATACGAGTCATATTTGGGTAGGTACAACACACGGTATAGTGTTTACAACAAACGGTGGCGATTCTTGGAATAGGGTTTCAGTCCCTGGTGTCGAGGAACCGTTTGTTAAAAGAATTATATTAAGGAAAGTAAGCGTTGATATAACTGGAGCAATGTTTACATGGGGAAATAATTCAGACATTACGGGGATAGGACGGGTGGTTAAAGATGGCACTTTCTGGCGATATGATGATTTAAGTGAAATATTTTTAAACGGTTTATTGGGTGACGACAGAGGAAACAGTATGTTTGCTCCATTATCGTTTGTTGATAATTCAGAAGGTATAATTGTCGGTGGTAAATATCAAAGACCTCTTCGTAAAACTTCAGACTTTGGTGACAATTGGGTTGGCGAGGGAACCACACCAAATAAAGTGCGACTATATTATGATGATCCCGCATTCAATAAAATTCCTAAACACTCTAACGATTATCAAAATCATCCGGAATATCCAGGTGTTGTCCATGATCAAATTTATTCGGGTATGAATTCTTTGGTTAAAAATCCAAATACTGGTTGGGGAACTCACTGGTATATGAGCGGTGGGGCTGGCGCAAGGATAACCTCGGTTGATGTATCCAATGATAGATTGTCAACCGCAAAATGGAAGTATTCCTTTACCCGTCAGTCAATGCCTGTTGTTTATGATGTGGTCTTTAAAAACGCCAATATTAATGGCATTAATAGGCAAACAATATTTATACCGATGTCTGATTGGACACTAGCTTGGCAATATTTAGACAATCTTAGTTTTACTACTTCTGATGACTTTGTAAGCAACGCGCTCGAATATGATAGACAAAAAACATATGATTCTGACCTACAAGACACATACATTTCTAATGTGGTAAGGATGCTAAATGATCCAGACAATCCTAACAAAAGTTACTGCCTCGGAGGCAGTGTATATGGATTTACGGCTGAGTATCGAAGGGCAGGATTTTACGTAAGGACTGAAAACAATGGTGCAGTTACAATAGCACGGAAAGAAACCCATCAGATTTTAACTGACAATGATAGAGCGGTTGTAGACGCAATTATTTTTAAAAAACCTGATAATGTAAATAGAATAATAGCTTTGGTAGGTGGAAACACAACTTCTTATCTGCCAGGTGGTTCAATAGGAGTGTTTTATTCGGATGATGGTGGGCAAAGTTGGTCGGAGGGAATGTTTAATATTCAAAGCACTGTTCTAGGAAAACAGACATCTACTGCTTATAGCCGATCATTGATTGCTGGGTTAAAGTCTGGTATAGACGGTTCGATAGGCGATATTTTTAACGGACATTTTTCACTCTCATACGCAGAAAGTTCGTTAGTCTACTTGTGGCTGCAATCCGCCAGTGGAAGACCGTATGGAGGCGGATTGTTCATCTCGACTGATAATGGGTCTAACTGGCGTGCGGGTGAGGATATCGAAAGTGGAGATATATATTGGGGTGCTGGTTCTTTGAAGTATATTGGAAATGACAAATTAGTTTTAGCATTTCGGGATGCTAGGTCAAATCCCAAAGGAGTGTATATTGGAGCAATTGATAGAAATAATAGTGGGAGTGTCAGTTGGACATATTTCGTTGATGCAAATAATGTTTGCTTCACCAGTGCCGATCATTTTGATGTACAGAATGAATTGTGGGCGGTGTATGGTAAAAGAATGGGTGATGCTTATGATCAAATCTACCGGTCAACAAATAACGGTTTGATATGGACGAAGATACCTTACAGCATTACACAGAACTTTCCAAAGGTACACAGTCTGAGAATAAGACCGAACAGCGGAGAGCTTTGGGTAGCAACAGGCGGTCAGGGTGTGTGGGTTTATAAATTATTTGATCCGGGGTGGATAAGTATAACAACAGGTGTAAAAGATAAATGGAATATGGCAAGTGTTCCCATTATAATTAGTGATTACAAAAAAACAACTGTCTGGCAAGATGCAAATTCAGATGCTTTGACATGGGAAGGCGGTCCGCAATATGTATCAAAAGATATTCTAGAAAATCGAATTGGTTACTGGATAAAATTTCCACAAAGCCAAACTGTAAACTATGTAGGTGTTCCAAGAGATTCTTTTCGCATCGGTGTAAAAGCCGGTTGGAATATGATAGGTTCTATATATCAGGATGTTCCAATTGCCAGAGTTGTTCAAAAACCAACTGGTATAACAACATCGCCTTACTATGGTTATGATAATGGTTATTTTGTAACAGATGCAATACAATCTGGTAAGGCATATTGGATTAAAGTAAATCAGGATGGTGAAATAATATTAGATAAAAATTCTACTTCAGTGAGTCCACCACAATGTTCAGGCGAACAACCATCTAATCCGCCGGGTGCGCCTCCAATTCCAAAACTTGTTAAACCGGATAGCGGTGCCACAGGAATATCAATA
>JASEGV010000007.1 GCA_030017895.1 Bacteroidota bacterium
GCATATTCATATTATTTTCTGTTGATTCATTCATTTTCTTAAATATACAAAAAAAAGTATTCAATAAGTCAATTTTTGGAACCGCCCTTATATGATTATCAGTATCGCACTTTTAGGATTCGGGGCAAGTGGAACATTTTTGCATTTCATCAGGGATAAAATTTTCAAGAATTTCGAGACAGCTATTTTTTGGGCTTGTTTAGCCTGCTCATCTTGGATGGTTTTGTCAATTTTCGTTTTACATTTCATTCATTTCGATCCATTTCTTCTTATTTGGGACTTAACTAAACTATGGACACTTGTAATTTTTTATTTGATGATTATGCTGCCTTTCTTTTTTGGGGCAATAGTCATCTGTTCTTCTTTTATAAAATATTCGGAACAGATTAACAAAATATATTTTTTCAATTTATTCGGTTCGGCTTTCGGAGGTATTGGTGTTTTGGTTTTAATGTTTTATTTTGAACCATTTCACATACCCGAAATTGTTGCCCTAGTAGCTTTTATAGCAACTGTATTAAGTTTTTCGATGCTGAAGATGGAGAAAAAATTTGTTACTCCGCTCGTGCTAAATTCAGGTATAATTTTTTTAGGATGGGTGCTTCCTTTTGAAATTCAAACATCGGAATACAAAAGTTTAGCGAAAACAAAGCATCTGATGGATGCTAAAATAGTAGATGAAAAGTTTAGTCCATTCGGACAGCTAACAACAATTAGCAGCACGGTTTTGCGTTTTGCGCCTGGATTGAGTCTGAATTACACGGGCGAAATTCCTGTGCAAACAGGATTGTTCAGCGATGGCGATTGGGTTGGTGGAATTATTCAATCTGATTCAAACAAGGATTTTTCGTTTCTAAAATATACGACATCTGCTTTGCCTTATCAGCTTGTTAAAAGTGGCGATGTATTAGTAATCGGAGTAGGAACAGGAACCGAAATCAGGACAGCTTTGCAAAACGGAAATTTTAATGTTGATGGTGTTGAACTCAATTCTCAGGTAACAGAAATATCAAAAGTAAATTTCCCAAAAGAAAAAGTGAACATAATTATCGGAGAAGGGAGAGGTTATCTTAATCAGACAAAAATGAGGTATAGTGTGATCGCGATTCCGATACTCGAAGGATTTTCTTCTTCAGCCGCGGGTATCCAATCCATTTTCGAAAATTATCTCCTCACAATTGAATCGTTTAAATTGATGTTGAGTAAGCTATCAGAAGAGGGGATTTTGGCAATTAGTGTTTGGACGAACTATCCGCCGCGGCATTCTATAAAAATGTTTGCAGCGTTAGTTGAAAGTTTAGAAGAGTCGGGTATAAAAAATCCCTCTTTGCACATTGCCGGTATTCGCAGTTGGTCAACCGCAACTTTAATCGTACGAAAAACTCCCTTTACATCAAACGATATAGATAATATTAAAATATTTTGTGAAAAGAATTCTTTCGACCCGATTTACTATCCTACAATTACCGATAAGGAAATTAACAGATATAATCAGGTCGAGGAAGATTTATATTACAAATCTGCTCTTAAAATATTATCTGCTGAGCAAAGAAAATTTTTTGATGAATATAATTTTTATATCGAACCTCCGAATGATGACAAGCCATACTTTTCGCATTTTATCAAATTCAAAAGTTTACCTTATCTTAGAGAAATACTTGGTAACGAATCGGTTGCTTTTATGGAACTCGGATTTTTCATTTTGCTTCTCACTTTGATACAAATTGTGCTAATTAGTTTTATCCTTATCATTATACCCCTTATCTTCTTATTGAAAGAAGAGAATACAAGGAATTCTAAGTTCGCAACACTAATCTATTTTGGCGGGCTGGGCAGTGGGTTTATGCTTATCGAAATTGTTTTTATACAAAAATTTATTCTTTTTCTATCCCATCCGATTTATTCGGTTTCGGTAGTAATAACTTCGCTGTTGTTGTTTTCCGGGATTGGAAGTTATTACTCAACAATTTTTTTAAAAAATGTTAGTAAAAAGTTGCAATTCATACTTATATTAATTATAATTACAGCGGCAGGGTATAGTATATTGATACCAGGAATATTTAACTATTTAGTTCATTTACCTGTAGTCATAAAATATTTAATATCGTTTTTAATAATAGCGCCAATTGCTTTTTTAATGGGGATGCCATTTCCAATTGGAATGAGTTTGTTAGCACGGCGTTGTTCTAATTTAGTTCCATGGGCTTGGGGAATAAATGGTTATTTATCGGTTGTAAGTGCAATCGCAGCCCCGTTGCTGGCGATGGAGTTTGGATTTCAAGTAGTAATTGTGATTGCATCAATTATGTATTTAGTTGCTTTGATTAGTAATCAAGAACGTAGAACGTTCTAAAGAACGTTTAGGTTTTTAAAAGAAAGGAAATACTTTAGTAAGAGGAAATATAGAATGAAATTTGTAAAACGAAAAACTAAACAAAATACAAGACACAAAAAAGTTCACCATCACACTCAAAAAGATGTAGAGATCAACTATCAGTTGTTAGAATATAAGAAGCTACAGAAAGAAGGTTTCGATGCTCAACCGACTTTATCTATACGTGAGTATCAGAAGAAGAAGGCAAAGCAAAATATTGCAAGGCATAATAATAAATTCAGGAGCAAGTATTAAACTATTTTGCAAGTGAGATTATAAAGGAGGTAATATGAAAACGGTGGGAAAACTTTATCATTACAATGCAGTAGTAACTGGTGTTTATGATGGCGACACCTGCACCGTCGATATCGATTTAGGGATGAATACCTGGCTACGTGGAGAAAAAATACGTTTGTATCGGATAAATTCTCCTGAAATTGTTGGAAAAACAAAGTCTGATGGAATTATATCACGCGACTATTTAATAAAGTTAGTGCTGGATAAAGCAATCATAATTCAAACCATCAAAGACCGTAAAGAAAAATATGGCAGGTATTTGGGGGAGATTTGGATAACAGGCAAAAATGGATTGCAAAAAAATATTAATGATGAGATGGTAAAAGCTAAAATGGCTGTATATATGAAGGGATAATAGTAAGTAAATTAACAGCTTCTTTGAAATTCTCGCCTCTGTTTTATATATTAAATCAAAAATTAAATCGTAGATGAAAATCAGCCTTTTCATTCCTTGCCTTGTTGACCAATTTGCACCACAAGTTGGAGTTGCCACAGTAAAAATTTTGAAAAAATTAGGTTGTTCAATTGAATATCCTTTCGAACAGACTTGCTGTGGACAACCTGCATTCAATACCGGCTATCGGAATGATGCAAAAATACTCGCAGAACGATTCATAAATATATTTGCTAATTCCGAATACATAGTTGCACCTTCCGGCTCGTGTGTAAGTATGGTAAAAATATACTACGACCAATTAGATTTGAACCAAGAAGCACGTAATAAATTAGAACATATAAAAATAAATATATTTGAGCTGTCTGAATTCATTGTAAATGTTTTAAAGGTTACAGATGTAGG
Source organism: Bacteroidota bacterium (assembly GCA_030017895.1). Classification (NCBI taxonomy): domain Bacteria; kingdom Pseudomonadati; phylum Bacteroidota; species Bacteroidota bacterium. The sequence goes on from JASEGV010000007.1 coordinate 3,471, forward strand.
TGCTTCATTTAAGGGACGAGTAACTTATCACGAATCGTGTCATTTGTTGAGGGAATTACATATCTCGAAAGAACCAAGGGAATTAATAAAAAATGTTCACGGTGTTGAATTTATCGAAATGAAAGAGAGCGTTCGCTGCTGTGGATTCGGTGGGACTTTTTCGTTTAAATTTCCTGAGTTATCGACAACAATCACTGAAGATAAAGTAATGAATATCATAAACAGCGGAGCTGAGTATGTAGTTGCAAACGATACAAGTTGTTTGATGAATATCGATGCTGTATTAAAGCGAAAAGGAAGTAAAATAAAAACGCTCCATATTGCAGAGTTGTTGGCTGCAGGATTGTGAATTAGCACTATCTAAACTATGGAAAATATTTCAACAAAATATTTCAGAGAAAATATACAACGAAGTCTTCTTGATGAGAAACTTCGTTGGAATGTTAAAAAAGCAACCGACTTAACATTATCGAAACGAAAATCTGTAATCGAAGATATCGAAACTTGGGAGTTATTACGCGAAAAGGCTTATCGAATACGTAAAAACGCAATCGATAATTTGGATTACTATCTAGAATTGTTTGAAAATAAGTGTCGGGGCAATGATGTGCAAGTAATTCGTGCAACCGATGGTGAAGACGCTTGCACAATAGTGAACACCATATTGAAGAGCGTTGATGCAAAGTTAGTAGTGAAATCAAAATCAATGGTTACTGAAGAGATTCATCTGAATGAACATCTTGAAGAAAGCGGAGTTGAAGTAGTTGAAACTGATTTAGGTGAGTATATCATACAACTTGCCGGTGAAACACCATCACACATCACAGCACCAGCCCTCCACAAGTCGAGGGAAGAAATTGGCAAGCTTTTTTCTGAAAAATTAGAACTTCCTTATTCAAGCGATCCGACAGTTTTAACCGGTTATGCACGAAATATTTTACGTGAAAAATTCTTGAATGCAGATGCGGGAATATCTGGGGCTAATTTTCTTATCGCTGAAACAGGAACTATAGTTCTCGTCGAAAACGAGGGGAATGCCCGTCTCTCCACAACTCTCCCGAAAATCCATATCATAATTACAGGAATCGAAAAAATAATTCCTTCGGTAGATGAAGCGCTTTTACTTTTAAAACTACTTCCCACAAGTGCAACGGGCCAAAAAATTACGAGCTACGTATCATTTATTAACAAACCAAAACAACCAGACGATATTGATGGTCCTAAAAAAATATTTGTGATTTTATTGGATAATGGTAGAAGAAATCTTCTTAAATATCCTGAAACAAGTTCAGCCTTGTATTGCATAAAATGTGGTGCCTGTATGAATATTTGCCCCGTTTATCAAACGGTAGGTGGTCATGCTTACAATTCAGTTTATCCCGGTCCCATCGGTTCAATTCTTACACCTACGATGTCATCTTTTTGTAACGGTAAAGATTTAGCTTACGGTTCATCACTTTGTGGGGCTTGCACTGAAATTTGTCCCGTCAAAATTAATATTCATCACACATTACTCTGGATACGAAGTCAAGCGGTCGAAAATAGTTATACACCGTTTATCGAAAAATTACTTTTCAGAGTATGGCGTAGTGTAATGCAAAATGTAATTTTGTATAATATATTATCAAAGATAATGCAATTTCTGCAACCGCTGATGTTACAAGATGGTTTAAAAATCCGCGAAGCTTCGGCATCCAAAAATATACCGGAACTGGCTGATAAATCATTTCACGAAATTTGGAAAAGTGAATTCTCAAAATAATCTTTAATGATGAATCGAACCGCATCAATAGCACAATTCAAGTCAGAACTCGAAAAAATTAATGGAAAATGTTTCGTTGCTTCGGATTTTGAAGATGCCGCAAAAATAATCTCCTCAATCATTATTAAAAATCTATACAAGTCGGTAGTTGTTAATAATAGTTTACCGATAAAAGAAAGTATGAGCTTGAACAGTTCGATGAATATAAAAACTGTCGAGGAGTTATCCTCCTATGGAGATATTAAAAAAGCACTTGCGGCAACTGATGTAGGTATTAGTTATGCGGAATATCTCGTAGCACAAACAGGTAGTGCGATTCTTGTGTCTAATAGAGATGAACCCCGTTTACTTTCGCTACTACCAGAAGCAAGTATTATTGTATCAAGAGCAACCAATCTCGTTTCTGATTACAGTGTAGCTATGCAATTGTTGAAGGATCGGAATCTATTTGTCGAATCGAATTGCATTACAATAATTTCCGGACCGAGCCGTACTGCGGATATCGAGAAAGTTTTGGTTACGGGTGTTCACGGTCCGAAAAAATTGTATGTTATTATCGTGAATCTTGAAAAAGACTAAAATATTTGATATACTTATGCAACATTTTTTTAAATAATTTAAGAATAGAAAATAGAAAGGACACAAAATTGAAAATTAGTGTGGTCGGAAGCGGATATGTCGGGTTGGTAGCTGGAACCTGCTTTGCTGAAAGTGGCAATGACGTAATTTGCGTTGATAACGATATCAACAAGATTAAAACAATGAAAAAAGGGAAAACACCCATTTACGAACCGGGTTTAGAGGAGTTTTTGAAAAAAAACATACATGAAAAGCGGTTAAAATTTTCTACCGATTTAGAATCAGCGGTTAAAAAAACTGATATCATATTCTTGGCATTGCCAACGCCACAATCGGAAGACGGGTCAGCCGATTTGAAGCACGTGTTAGCAGTAGCAAAAGAAATCGGCAAATACATGAACGACTATAAAGTAATTGTAAACAAAAGCACAGTGCCTGTAGGGACTGCATTCAAAGTCCGGGATATAATTCGGAAGGAAACCGAACATCCATTTGATGTTGTCTCAAATCCGGAATTTTTAAAAGAAGGGGCAGCGATAAATGATTTTTTTAAACCCGACCGTGTTGTAATCGGAACGCTCAGCGAAAAAGCCCGTAAAATTATGGGCGATTTGTACGCTCCATTTGTCCGAACGGGCAAACCGATTATTTTTATGGATGAGTTAAGTTCAGAATTGACTAAATATGCTGCTAATGCTCTGTTAGCTACAAAGGTTACATTCATGAACGAAATTGCAAATATATGCGAGCGTGTTGGCGCCGATGTGAAGAATGTTCGCCTCGGTGTGGGAAGCGACGAGAGGATTGGATATCAGTTCCTTTTTCCCGGAGTTGGCTACGGCGGTTCTTGTTTCCCGAAAGATATTGCTGCACTTGTGAAAACATCTTCCGACTACGGTTATCGTTTTCAAATCCTGAAATCGGTCGAAGGTGTAAATCGCGAGCAGAAAAAACTCATCGTGAAAAAGCTCTTGAAATATTTTAACAATAATATTAAAGGAAAAACAATCGCAGTTTGGGGGCTCTCATTTAAACCGAATACCGACGATATGCGTGAGGCGCCTTCGATTACAATAATTAACGAGTTATTAAAACGGGGTGTGAAAGTTCAAGCCCACGACCCCGTAGCTTTGCACGAAGCTAAACGTATTTTTGGAAACAAAATTAAATATTTTGAAAACAATTACGATGCTCTTAAAAATGCTGAAGCGTTGGTTATCGTTACAGAATGGAACGAATTCCGCAGGCCCGATTTTGATAAAATGAAAAAATTGATGAAACATAATGCGATTTTTGATGGAAGGAATATATACGATCCCGAAGCGATGGTAGAAACAGGTTTCGCATATTATTCAATTGGAAGAAGAGTCATAAATGGCAGATAAAATTGTTTCTGTAGTAACAGGCGGCGCAGGTTTTCTCGGTTCACATTTGTGCGATAAATTACTTTCAGAAGGTCATAAAGTTGTTTGCATTGATAATTTAATTACTGGCGATGTAGCAAATATTTCGCATCTATTCGGTAACGAAAACTTTAATTTCATCAAACACGATGTTACCGAATATATTTTTATTGAGGGAAAGGTCGATAACATACTCCACTTTGCATCTCCCGCAAGCCCAATCGATTATTTGAAACTTCCTATTCAAACTTTGAAAGTAGGTTCACTTGGAACTCATAAAGCCCTCGGACTCGCAAAAGCGAAGAAGGCAAAGTTTTTATTAGCATCCACATCCGAGGTTTATGGCGATCCTTTGATACATCCGCAGACTGAAGAATACTGGGGCAACGTGAATCCAATCGGATTTCGTGGAGTGTATGACGAAGCCAAGCGGTTTGCTGAAGCTTTAACTATGGCTTACCACCGTTATCATGGAGTTGATACTCGCATCGTTCGAATTTTTAATACTTATGGTCCACGCATGCGAATTGAAGATGGCAGGGCAATCCCAGCTTTTATGTCGCAGGCATTGAGAGGGGATGATGTTACCGTCTTTGGCGACGGCTCTCAAACCCGTAGCGTTTGTTATGTGGACGATTTAATTGATGGAATTTATCGCTTGCTTTGTTCTAACGAAATTAATCCGGTAAATATTGGCAATCCCGATGAAGTTACAATGCTTCAACTAGCGCAGGAAATTATCGGAATAACAGAGAGTAAAAGTAAATTAGTTTTTCGAGAGCTGCCTGAAGATGACCCGAAAGTAAGACAACCCGATATCACTAATGCAAAAGTTCTTCTAAACTGGGAACCTAAGGTAAACAGAAGTACGGGTCTGTTGAAAACTCTGGATTACTTCAGGGAAAAAATATTTCCCGGGCAGAAAGGATAACGATATCTTCATAATGAAGAAATTGTTCCTTATATTATTTTTATCTTTTGGTATAAACTCCGAAAATTGTTTGGGTTCTTCAATTTCGGCTATGAATGATTCAACCCCTTCCTCCACCATTAACATGTCTTCACAAAAAATGAATTATAATAGGGTGGCGTTAGTCAGTGGATGTGTATTAGGTGCCGGCACTGCAGTCTATCATTATCAGCTTAATGCCTGGTGGAAGCATTGGAGAAAACCTTTTCATTTTCAAGAAGATTTGGTTTATGGTAAGTCGGTTGACAAAATCGGGCATGCTTGGGATGGCGCCTTTAGTAATTTTATTTTAACGAAATCGTACCGCTGGGCGGGCTTGAGCGAGGAAACTTCACATTGGATAGGAGCAATCGGTGGAAGTTTGTTTTTATCGTTCGTTGAAGTTCAAGACGGTTATTCCCAATGGGGATTCGATAGGGTTGATGCGGCAGCGAATATCGCCGGCAGTTTTTATCCGTTGCTGCAATACTACGTTCCGGAATTGAAAAATCTGGGATTCAAGGCAAGTTATTTTCCACGTCAGTATGGGAAAGCCGGAAATATTCCCGGACAAACACACACCCCAATCGATGACTATGAAGGTCAAACTTTTTGGTTGAGTATAAAAGCAGGAAAAATATTCCCAAAAATATATCCGGAATTTCTTAATTTGTCAGTTGGTTACAGTGTCAGAAATCTAAACGATCAATCAAAGCAATACGGTGTGTTATTACTTGCACCCGATTTGGATTTTTCAGTTATAATTCCCCAACATAGCGAGTTTCTAAAAACAATTGGTGAAGGGTTAAACTATTTTAAATTTCCAACACCCGCAATTCAAATTTCCCCCAAAGTAATTTGGTTCGGTTTGTATTATTAAATCTTATGGATAACAAATCAAACATACTATTTCAATTTGCTTTACTTCTTTTTTTGTGGAGCATTTCATACTCACAAACGGAAAATGTTCCGGCAAACCATCCGATTTACAGTTTTTTGAAACGGATGGAATTAAAAAATATCATCAGTAATTATCACGATGCAGTACTCCCACTTTCGCGACAGGATGTTGCCCACTTCATTGTGCAGGTTCAAGAAAATAAAACCCAACTTACAAACACAGAAAATAATTTTTTAAATGATTACTTAATTGAATTTGAATTTGACATCAAGAAGTCATTGGATAATTCGTTCTCTTTGTTCGGTGGAAGTAATGATGTAGTTTCCGGAATGGTGCGCGGAACTTTCCACGATCAAGAGAAACATATTTATACTTATTCAGATAGTATTCTCTCAGTTTTCGTAAATGGGTTGATAAACATAGACTTCAGGCGTTCAACCGGTGATGGTTTGCACGCGAAAGCTTCTTTCGTTGAAGTCGGTCCAAGATTGCGAGGTACTATTTACGACAAATTAGGTTACTACTTCCAACTTACAAATGCACAGTTCTGGGGAAATCGCGAAGTACTGCAGCGCGATAAACGCATCAGTCAAAGTTATGCATTGTCAACACCTGAAGCAAAAAATTTTGATTTCGTTGAAGGGTATTTGAGATATGATGCGGGAATAATTTCTGCGCAAGTGGGACGAGAGCGGGTTTTATGGGGAAACAGTTATGGCGACAAGCTCTTTATTTCCGATTATCATCGTGTTTTCGATGCTGTGCGGATGGATGCTGAATACAAAAATTTCAAATACACCTTTTTACACGGTTGGCTTCTTGGCAAGCCAGGTAAGTATTTGCCGCTAAATAACGGCGATAGCGAACCGATCGTGGCTGATAAATACATCGCTGCTCACCGGTTTGAATTTGCTATCAATAATTATTTAGATTTAGGTATTCAGGAATTATCAATATACAGCAACCGGTCTGTCGATTTGGGCTACTTGAATCCACTCACATTTTTCGAATCGGTTCAGAGGTCGCGTCAGGAAAGAGACAACGGTTTTCTTGCTTTTGATATTCAGGTTCGACCCTTCCAAGGTTACGAAATTCAAAGCACGCTTTTTTTTGATGATATCGAAATTCCAAAATTAGGGAAGGACAGATGGGAAAATAAATACGCCTTACAATTTGGATTGATGGCTGTTGACCCGTTGAATATTCCTAACACAAATTTGATGATCGAATACACACGCGTTGATCCTTATATGTTCTCGCACAACCGTTCACGGGAGAATGAGTATTCGAGCAACAATGTATTATTGGGGACTCAAATCGGTCCGAATGCTGAAAGTTGGTTCTTCAAGTTAGACCATTTTTTCTCCAATCGCTTAACATTAACTACTCAATTCGAAATCCAATGGTCGGGCGAAAACTCGTACGATTCATCTGGCATTTTATTTACAAACGTCGGAGGCAATTTTTTGCAACCGTTTCGTGATGGTTTAGATAAACCACCTACAAAGTTTTTAGATGGAATATTAAATAAAAAATATATAGGACAATTTTATGTATCATACGAAATCATAAACGACGTTTGGTTCGATCTGAAATACGAGTGGAATTTAACTCATAAAAAAAATCCCATACCTGATATTGAGCGTCATAATTTTGGTGGAGCCATTAGAATTGATTTTTAGTAATTAATTGGATAAATTCTTTAAAAATTGAATCAAAAAAGGAGAAAGATATGATAGATATAGAAGTTAAAGCCCCCAATTTTAGTTTATTCGATACCGACCGTAAAGAAAGGTCGCTCGACGAATTTAAGGGTAAAAAAGTTGTGCTTGCTTTTTTTCCCGGTGCATTTACTGGTGCTTGTACAAAAGAAATGTGTGCTCTAAGAGATGCGATGGCAAATTTTAATGAAATGAATGCACAAGTAGTAGGTGTAAGTGTCGATTCACCTTTTGCGAATAAAGCCTTTGCAGATGCAAACAAACTAAGTTTCCCGCTGTTGAGCGATTATAAACGGGAAGTCTCGCAAACTTATTGCGGCTTGTACAATGATTTTGCCGGACTAAAAGATTATCGGGCAGCGAAGAGATCAGTATTTGTGCTTGATCAAAGCGGAGTTGTGAAGTACAAGTGGATAACTGAAGAACCTGGAAAAGAACCACCGTATGATGAAATAACAAATATTCTGAATACATTCTAACGGGATAAAAATATGTCAGCAAAAGCTGAAAAGGAATTGAGTGTTGGAGATTCCGCTCCCAACTTTACGCTTTTCTCTAACGAAGGAAAAAAAGTTTATCTGTCCGATTATTTAGGAAAGAAAGTAGTTTTATATTTCTATCCGAAAGATATGACCCCTGGTTGCACAACGGAGTCATGTTCGTTTCGTGATAATTATTCTAAAATAAAAAAACGAGGAGCAGTTATTTTAGGTATCAGTGCCGATTCAATACAGTCGCATCAAAAATTCATCGACAAATATGATTTACCGTTTCTACTGTTGAGCGATGAAAACAAGGAAGTCTCGAAAGCATACGGTGTTTGGAAACAGAAATCATTTTTAGGTAAGAAATATTTGGGTATCGAGCGATCAACTTTTATTATCGATGAAGAAGGAAAAATAAAAGCCATTCTCAGAAAAGTAAAAGTTTCAGGGCATACCGAAGAAGTATTACAAAACATATAAACAAAAAAATATGGTATATATAACAAGAAAAGAATATTTTTGTGCATCGCATCGTCTTTACAACGAATCGTTCACTGACGAGGAGAATTACGAAACTTTTGGAAAGTGCTCAAATCCTGCAGGACATGGTCATAATTACGAGTTATCCGTAACCGTAGCCGGTGAGCCTGACCCGAAAACGGGAATGATCATAGATTTGAAAAAACTTTCCGACTTAATCAAAGAAGAAATAATCGATAAAGTTGATCACAAAAATTTAAATGTAGATGTAGATTTTTTACAAGGAGTAATTCCGACTACAGAGAATCTTGCGAGAATATTTTGGAAGATATTAAATCCTAAAATCAAACTTGGAAAATTGTATTCCATCCAAATTTCAGAAACGACAAAAAACTTTACCGAATATCGGGGAGAATAGTATGGCAGAAAAGAAAATCGACTCTTCAGCTTTCCAGAATCATATCAAAGGAATATTAGAATTAGTAGGTGAAAATCCGAACCGAGAAGGTTTGCAGCGGACACCCGCTCGCGTCGCAAAAGCGTGGGAATATTTTACAAGCGGCTACGATAAAGACGCCAAACAAATTTTGGTGAGTGCAGTTTTTCGTGAAAAATATAACGAGATGGTTATAGTAAAGGATATAGATTTTTTCAGTATGTGCGAGCATCATCTTTTGCCTTTTTACGGGAAAGTACACATTGCGTACATTCCTGATGGAAAAATTTTAGGATTGAGTAAAATACCACGTATCGTAGAAGTTTATAGTCGTAGGCTTCAAGTTCAGGAACGGATGACTCAAGAAATCGCCGATACACTTTATGAAACACTTGAACCTGACGGAGTGGGCGTTGTAATCGAAGCCCGTCATTTGTGTATGATGATGCGCGGCGTTGAGAAACAGAATTCGCTTGCAACTACGAGTGCAATGTTGGGCTCGTTCCGCGAAGACGAAAAAACAAGGAATGAATTCCTGAAACTGATTTCAACTAAATTAGTGTAAAGCAAAATGGTTCAAGAATTTCGACAGCCGGTTGTCTGGATAACGGGAGCCGGAAGAGGCATCGGAAGGGAAATTGCAATTCAGTTTTCATTGATTGGCTGTAAGGTTGTACTTACATCACGAACAGTACGAGAGCTTACCTCAGTTCAAAAAGAGATTACTAAACTTGGCGGCGAAGCTTTTGTTATTCGATGCGATATCGGAAAGGCTTCTGAAATTTCAAGAGCACATAAATCAATCGTAAATAAATTAGGCAGCGTGGATGTTCTTATCGATAATGCAGGAATCACATCCTTCAAAAAGTTCGAGGAGACCTCATTGGAAGATTTCGACTCGATCGTTAGAACAAATTTAAGGGGTGCGTTTTTATGTATAAAAGAAGTTCTTCCTGATATGATTAAACGAAAAGATGGTTGGATAATAAACATCGCATCGGTGGTTGCGGTAAAAACTTTCAAAAATTCCTCCGCTTACAGTGCTGCAAAAGCTGGTTTGGTTGCGATGCTTCGGGTACTGCGTGAAGAAGTACGACAGCACAATGTGAAAGTATTAACAATTTTCCCTGGTGCAACCTCTACCAAAATTTGGGGGACTAAACTTCAAAAACTTTCTAAAAAGATGATGGATGCAAAAAGTGTAGCTGAAACTGTATTATCGCTGTATCGTTTAAAATTAAAAGATGCTTTTGTAGAAGAATTGATCATACGACCAACATTAGGAGACTTGGAATGAATGAATTACAGAACAAGGTAGCAATTGTAACAGGTGCCGGCAGAGGAATTGGAAAATCGATCGCGATTGCTTTAGCTGAAAAGGGAGCCGATGTTGCACTTGTCTCGAGGACATTAACAGAATTAAAATCGAACGCAGCTATTATCGAAAAAATCGGAAGGAAAGCACTACCCATCTTCGCTGATATTTCAAACGAACAACACGTTGATATTATGGTCAAAGAGGTAGTCAATAAATTCGGGAAAATTGATGTGCTTGTGAATAATGCTGGAGTAGGTTACTTTTCAAAAGTAGCGGAAATGAAATTGGAAGAGTTCGACCAAATGTTCTCGGTAAATATGCGTGGATTGTTTTTAGCAACAAAATCGGTGTTGCCTTATATGATAGAACAGAATAGCGGAGATATAATAAATATTTCCTCGTTAGCAGGGAGAAATGCTTTTGTAGGCGGCGCCGGTTATTCAGCAACAAAGTGGGCGGTAATTGGCTTTGCTCGCAGTTTAATGTTAGAAGTCCGGCAACACAATATTCGTGTAATAACTATATGCCCGGGATCTGTTAACACTTCATTCTCTGATAAAGTAAAAAACCCCTCTCAAATGCCGCAGCCGGAAGATATTGCAAAAGTTGTTGTAGAGGCTTTAGCGATGCCTCGCAATGTTATGGTCAGCGAAATTGACGTAAGACCTACAAACCCCGATTGGTAAAATAAAACCCGTTAATGGACTTCACTAACGGGATATTGAAATCGTGTTTATTCTTTATCGCAACAAGGCTTGTCGCAATCGCCCATTCTAAATTGCATCATTTTTTTACCTCTGCCCCCAAATTCTTTCATCATACCTTTCATACCTGGACCGCCCCGCATCTCAAGTTTTTCTTTCCAAAATATTTGTTGTTTATCATCTAATATCTTGTTCACAGCAAACCAATGATCGAGATGATTTAGACGAAGCCTTACACGCAAATCTGCAATCTCTCTCATCTTTTTTTCAATTGCCGTCCGATCTAACTTATCAGCACTGAACAGTTCTTTCAGCTCGATTCCGGCAGTTTTAACTTTTGCCTGTGCATCGGTTTGTTTCTTCTGAATTTCAAATCGCAGTTTGTCGAATTGCTTTTTTTGTTCATCAGTCAGATTCAACTTTTTCATCTTATGCATCATCGGTGGAAGATCAAAATCTATATCATCGTTCTCAATGATTTCAACCTTCGATCCTTGCTTCTTGATGATCTTGATATCCTTTTCCATTTGAGCATAAACAGCCGTAAAACCTATGGCTATTAATATTAAAATGGCGATAAGAACATTTTTGTGTTTCATAAATTATCCTTTCAAATTATTGTTTATTTTATTAGATTAACTACACCGATTTGACAATATTCTGACTACGAGGTTTAATTGGTAGTAAAAACCAATGAATAAAGAAGAAATAAGGTTAATTTTAATCGTATTTTTAGTATGTTCTACTATAATTACGGTGAAGGAAATATTTACGGTGTATTCAGTAGATGTTGAAACAAATCCACATTTTCTGTTTCCCGATGGAAACTCTACTACAACAATCAGTGTTGTAAGTTTGAATCGCTTCGGTTTTGGTGTTCCTTTCAGAGCAATCAAAACTGAATTTGTAATTATAGAAGGTTATAAAAATATAGAAATCTTATCAAAGGAAGCCAATAAATTAACAATCAAATCTCGGTACGAAGTCGGAAAAGTAATAGTCCTAATTAAAAACGAATACACGTTAATTCCGATAAAGGTTGAAATACCCATCATAAAACCTACTGCATAGTATTATGGCTTTGCATTTTTATTAAATATTCACTAATATTAAACAAATATATGACTAACCGATTTATTTCTATCTCGAAAATTTTATTCCTCGGCTCCATATTTATTTTTGGCAGCGGATGCTCGGGTCCTATCGGAGAATATTTTTCTACTCGGTACGAAAATACGATGGGATATTTCAATTCATACTATAATGCAAAAAAACATTTTGACGATGCACTTTTAGAACTATACAAAAATCCTCCAAAATCGTTAGACACAAATTATTTTGCTCCTTACATCCCAAATCAGACTGTTCGCACCAAATTCAATATCGTAATTGAAAAAGCATCGAAGGTTATTCAGTTTTACCCTCGTAGCAAATGGGTTGACGATGCAATTATGATGATTGGTGAAATTTACTACTACGAAGACGACAACGATCTGGCTCTAACAAAATTCAATGAATTAATTGAAAATTTCCCCGCAAGCAGTCATTTCTGGAAAGCTCGTTTATTGTATGCCCGCACCTTGTATAACATGGAAGCGTTCGACGAAGCTCTAAACTATACAGCAAAATATTCTTCACAAGCTTTCGACGCTGAAGAAGAAAGCATTGCTGCAGAGTTATACTTGTTAGCAGGGCAAATATATTTAGAGCGGGGCGAATATGTTAAAGCCGAAAAATCATATTCACATGCTCTCAAAATAGATGCAGATGGAAAATTGTTGGCTATTGCGGCGTTTCAACAAGGAAGAATAAATGAACTGCTTCAAGAATATGATAAAGCAAGAATAGCATACAGTAATGTTGCTGATTACAAGCCAAATGAAAGTTTAAGATTCCGTGCCGAATTAAATTCTGCTCGAATGTTAAGGGAATCAGGAAAACCCCAAAATGCGATTCAGCGTCTGTTTGAAATGAAGGATCAGGATTTAACAACAGAATATTTTTCATACGTTGATTTAGAAATAGCGAATACTTATAACGTTATGGGAAAATATGAAAAAGCTTTAGACCAATATGAGATGGTTGATACCGTTTATAAAAAGACGGCCGCTTCGGCAAAGAGTTTTTATGCTCGCGGAGTGTTGTACGAATCAACGTTTCATGATTTTGGTGAAGCAAAATTTTATTACGAAAAAGCAAAAGTTGAAAATCCGCAGTCAGAAATTACACCGCTTGCAGTCAAAAAAGTTGATGCGTTAAATAAATATTTTTTATATCACAATAATATAAATATTTATGATAGTTTGTTTTACTTGGCAATCAGAAGTGATTCCATAAAACGAGCGAACATCGGGATGGATACTACCTCTTTAACTGGAGTAGCAGTCGATTCTGTTAAACAAATTTCTATAACACAGAAAACAGATACATTATTACAACCTACGGCTGATTTGCCACAGGATACACTCACGGTTGATAGAAATGAAGAAGTTGTAGAATTTGATGACGATGTTATATTAGAGGATCCTTCGAGATTGAGACAAAAAATGAAGGAGGAGGTAGCAGCACCAAAGCCGGCAGTATTACCTCAGGTTTCGATAAGTGCAGACAGCGCCTTATACATAATTACAAAAAATCAATTCGAACTTGCAACATTGTTCATGTTAGAATTATCGCTTCCGGACTCGGCTGAGTTTTGGTTCGACATAGTTTCTAATAGTAATTTCAAACCTGTATTTTCACCTCGTGCTTACTATGCCTTAGCTGAAATTCATAGGCTGCGCGGAAATCAGCAGGCAGTCGATTCGTTGTACGGTTTACTTATAAAAGATTTCGGTAAATCAGATTATGCTATTCAGGCAAAGAAAATTAAGGGGATAACAGTAGAGATTGAAAAACCTCAGTTGGAAATATTGTACGAGAGAGCTTTAAAGTTAACGTATGAAAATAAACCTAAAGAGGCTCTCAAAATTTTTAGCAATATCGTTGCGACCGATTCGAGTTCCGAACTCGCGACAAAATCATTTTATACATCAGGGTGGATTTTTGAAAACATTCTGAACAATAACGATAGTGCAAAGTTTTACTACCAAACATTGCTTGATAAATATCCGAAATCTGTTTATGCGGAAAATGTAACAGGAAAAGTTGCAGTAGCTCAGGATACTTCAAAACTGTCGCAGTATGTGAAAATTAAAGAAATAATTCCTCCACCTCCGCCACAACCCAAATTTACGCAAGGAGAGACCGCTAAAACCAAGACTGTTCAACCACAGAGGCAACGAGGTGAAAGAGATGCTCGAGAAGAAGATCAGGATGAATTTGACCCAACAGATTTCGAACAGGAAGACCCGCCGGATGGCGATTAAATTTTTGGAATCAAAAATGATTCAAAAAAATTTCGAGCTTACTAAAATTACACCCATAAATTCTTCCATCACAAAACTTGCTTTTCATGCTCCTGAAATAGCGAATTCCGTATTGCCGGGGCAATTCATAAATATTAAAGTAGATGAAACTACCGTCCCTCTATTACGGCGGCCCTTCAGTGTTTATTATGTTCAAGAAAATTCTGTCGAAATTGTTTTCGGTGTAATGGGGATGGGAACAAAAAAACTGACACTTAAAAAAATAGGAGATATGCTGGATGTTTTAGGTCCTCTCGGTAAACCGTTCAATGTTTCGGATAATGAAGAACTTTCCATTTTAGTCGGAGGTGGTTTGGGTACTGCTTCGTTACCTCTTCTTCAAAAACATTTGATTCAAAAAGGGAAAAAAGTTGTCACTTTTTTAGGCGCACGGACAAAAGAATATTTGCTGAGTTCATATCTGACTGATGTTCGAACCGCAACAGATGATGGGTCGTCGGGTTATCACGGAACTGTTATTGAACTGCTGAAACATTTTTTATTCGAAAATAAAAAAAAGAATTGTAAAATTTATGCTTGTGGCCCCACACCGATGCTTGTTACCTTAACTAATGTAACCGAAGAATATAACATCCGTTGCGAAATATCATTAGAAACCGCAATGGCATGCGGTTTTGGAATTTGCCAGGGATGTGCAGTGGAATTAAAAAATAAAGAGGTGGGTTTTGCACTATCCTGCAAGGATGGTCCTGTTTTTAAATCAAATGAGATAATTCTGTAGATGGTAAAAACTTCATTTAAAATCGGGAATGTAGAATTTAAAAACCGTGTGTTTGTTGCATCCGGAACCTTCGGATACGGAGATGAAGCGAGGGAGCTTTTCGATGCAACAAAAATTGGTGGAATATTTACAAAATCGCTCACACTAAAACCACGTAAAGGAAATCCTCCACCAAGAATAGTAGAAACTGCCAGCGGGCTTATTAACTCGATTGGATTAGCAAATATAGGTGTCGAAAAATTTATATCCGAAAAATTACCACTCTTAAAACAATCGGAAGTAGTAATCATAGCAAACATAGCGGGCGGAACAATTGATGAATACTGTAAGGTATTGGAAAAATTAGAATCGGCAAATGGGATAACTGCATACGAAATTAACATATCCTGCCCGAATGTCAAAGAGGGGGGACTAAACTTTGGTACCGATTTAAAAGCGACTGCTGAGATAACTAAAATCGTTCGTCGCTTAACTTCGAAACCGATTATTTTAAAACTAACTCCAAATGTTACGCGTGTTTCCGAGTTTGCAAAAGTCGCTGAATCGGAAGGAGCTGATGCAGTTTCGTTGATTAACACATTAGTAGGAATGGCTGTTAACGTTAAAACCCGCAAACCCAAAATATCAACCGTAACCGGTGGCCTTTCGGGTCCGGCTATTAAACCAGTTGCATTAGCTAAAGTTTATGAAGTTGTGAATGCAGTAAAAATTCCTGTTTTCGGAATCGGTGGGATTGCTAACACAAACGATGCGCTGGAGTTTTTAATTGTTGGAGCTAAAGCTGTGCAGATTGGGACTGCCAATTTCATAAACCCGAATATAAGTGTTTCGATAGCTAATGGAATCGAAAAATTTTGCCTCGATAATGGTATCGCTGATGTTGGTATGATAGTCGGTACACTCGACACAACGGGGAATGAATCGGTTTTAAAAAGTTGGTTGTAAAAATTAAAAAATTGATAATTGCATTCCTTTAACTCGACAATTAAATTTTTATACGGACTTCAAAAATTTGGTATGAAGTTCGGTTTGGATAATATCAAAAAGCTATGTGAATATTTTGGAAATCCTCATCAACACTATCCAACAATTCATATTGCTGGTACAAATGGGAAGGGATCAACAGCAGCTATGATTGCTTCAGTGCTTACTGCTTCAGGATATCGAACCGGACTCTACACATCACCTCATTTGCTAAAGTTTAACGAACGAATACGAATTGATGGAAAACCAATAAGCGATAAAGAACTTGTATTTTACACAAAACTGATTCGAGATGAGGTTGAAAAAACAAACGCTACTTTTTTCGAGGCGACTACCGCGATAGCTTTTAAATATTTTAGCGACCAAAAAATTGATATAGCTGTAATCGAAACCGGATTAGGCGGGCGTCTCGATGCAACGAACATTATTCAACCTTTAATCAGCGTCATAACAAATATCGGACTCGAGCATACAGAGTTTTTAGGCTCAACAACCTCTAAAATTGCACGCGAAAAAGCTGGTATCATTAAACGTCATGCACCTTGTTTGACTGCGGTTAGGGATGAAGATGCTTTAAAGGTTATCCAAGCGATTTCCAGGAAAAACAAATCAACATTAACTCACATCGACGATACAACAAAACTTGTTTTAGTAAAAAACGATTTACATGCTCAGTATTTGAACCTGCAAATCGGAAAAACTAAATTCAACAAGCTAAAAATAACATTGCCTGGAAAATTTCAAGAAGACAATATTAGGTTATCGACTCAGGCAGTTAAACTACTACGGGAAAAATATTCATATAAAATTCCAGAAAAAAGCATGCGCCTCGGCTTGGCGAATGTGAAAAAGTTTTCAGGTCTTCGTGGACGTTTCGATGTCTTATCTAACAATCCTTTAATTATCGGGGACGTTGCTCACAATACACAAGCATTCACTAATCTCAAAACCACGTTTTTCCGTTTGGGAATTTATAAAGTTATTGTCGTGTTTGGACTGATGAAAGATAAAGATTTAGATACCATCGTTCAGGAAATAGGCGATTTCGCACGGGTAGTGATTACTTGTAACCCCAAAACTGATAGAGCAATTCCAAGCGGTAGGATAGCATCAAAATTCAAATTATTCAATATCCCTTGTATTAGTGGAAAAACAGCAAAAAACAGCTTAAAAATTGCTAAAAATTATGCAAGTACTAAAGAGATAATTTTGATTACCGGATCTCATTATGTATTAGGTGAAGCGATGAATTATGTCGATTCTTGACTTTCTTTGTTTTTCAACGTATATTTGCATAGAAATTTTAGAAGCAAAATACAAATCCAGTTTATATCCAACATCCAACGTTTTAAACATATCATTGATAATTACCAAACCATCTAAATTATAAGAGAGAATTAACTTATGCCAATGGACATCATAGAACTAAAATCAAAGAAGATAGCTGAACTCACTAAAATTGCCAGAGAGTTAGATGTTACCGGTTATTCTGATATGCGAAAACAAGATTTAATTTTTAAAATCTTGGAAGTTCAATCGGCGAAGGACGGTATCGGTTTCAGCAAAGGCGTTTTAGAAGTTTTACCCGACGGTTACGGATTTTTGAGATCCGCTGATTATAACTATCTTCCTTCTCCTGATGATATCTACGTATCACCTTCGCAGATTAAAAAATTCGGGTTACGAACCGGTGATACTGTTAGCGGACAAGTTCGACCTCCTAAAGAAGGCGAACGATTCTTTGCACTGTTAAAGGTGGAAGGTGTTAACGAAGAAAATCCGGAGGCTATTCGCGACCGTGTTTTATTCGATAACCTCACGCCACTCTATCCTCACGAAAAATTAAAGTTAGAAACATCACCCGGCGAACATGCAATGCGTATTATGGATTTATTAGCTCCCATCGGAAAAGGGCAACGCGGAATGATTGTATCTCCTCCAAAAGCCGGCAAAACAGTTTTACTGCAAAAAATTGCAAACAGCATCAAACGAAATCATCCCGAAGTTCATCTAATCGTTTTATTAATCGATGAACGTCCTGAAGAAGTTACCGATATGGAACGTTCAGTTCAAGCCGAAGTTATCAGTTCAACTTTCGATGAACCTGCCGACCGGCACGTACAGGTTTCCGATATGGTTTTGGAAAAAGCAAAACGATTGGTGGAAGCTAAAAAAGATGTAGTTATTCTACTCGATAGTATCACCCGTTTAGCACGTGCACATAATACAGTTGTTCCTCATAGTGGAAAAATACTCTCAGGTGGTGTTGATGCAAATGCACTGCAACGTCCGAAACGCTTTTTTGGAGCCGCTCGTAATATCGAGGAAGGCGGAAGTTTAACAATTATTGCAACAGCCCTTGTAGAAACCGGAAGCAGAATGGACGAAGTTATCTTCGAAGAATTCAAGGGTACAGGTAATATGGAAATTATACTTGACCGCAAACTTTCCGATAGAAGGGTATATCCATCTTATGATGTTAATCGATCCGGTACACGTAAAGAAGAAATTTTGCTCGAACCTGATGATTTGAATAGAATTTGGATACTCAGGAAGCTTTTAAGCGATTTTTCGACTGTGGAAGCAATGGAGTTTTTACTCGATAAAATGCGAGGAACTAAAACGAACAAAGAGTTCTTACGGGTTATGAACAGTTAACAAGGTTTATCTCATCGAGTTTAGCCCCCTTGAAACGGGGGCTTTTTTTTTAAAATATCAAAAAAGGCTTGACTTTCTCGTTGACAAGACTTAAATTAACAGAGCCATCAAAAACTTTAACATTGAATGAAAAATCTCAAGTATTTGTTATTCTTTGCCGTATCAACTTATCTAATCCATAATATAACATTCTCTCAAAGGCTTGAAGAAGGGTTAGGACTTGGATTAAGTTTTGGAACTGCTATGGCGAAAACCGATGTCGGTGGATATATACCCAAACCGATTACTCGGATTTTTTCTCGTTACCACACTTCCGACATTTTAGCTTTCGAGGCGGGCTTTGGTTTCGGTATGGTAGAAGGAAAAAAAATTGGTTTCTTTTCTTCTAAAATCATCCCAATAGATATCCGATTCAATTTATCTGCATTCCCCAATTCTCGAATCAGGCCTTACTTTTTTAGTGGTATTAGTTTAATGAATTTCAATCCTGTTGATGAAAACGAAAGGAAACTTCCTCGTAATGCTCGGGGTGATTATTCTAAATGGATGGGTGTGATACCCTCAGGTGCTGGTATTCAATATTTTATTACAAACAATTCCATAATCGAATTGACCGGTATGTATGCTTTAGGAACAAAAGACTATTTGGACGATAGAAAAATAAATAACAATAACGACGGATATTTTTTATTCGGTCTGAATGTTTATGCTTTCTTCGAATCTGGAAATGCTGATTCGGATGGTGATCAGTTAAAAAATAAAGACGAAAAGCAATTCGGCACCGACCCCAATAATCCTGATACTGACGGTGATCGTCTGAAAGATGGAGAAGAAGTTTTTACTTATCTAACAAATCCTCTTAAAAGAGATACCGACGACGATGGCTTGTCGGATTATGACGAAATTTTTTTATATCGAACAAATCCGAATAATGCTGATACAGACGGAGATGGTCTTATCGATGGAGATGAAATCAAAATCTATAAAACAGATCCACTGATTGCTGACACAGATAAAGATGGATTAAATGATGGCGAAGAAGTTTTAACATACAAAACAGATCCACTAAATGCTGATACCGATGAAGATGGGTTAACGGACGGTGAAGAAGTTTTACAACACAAGACAGACCCCTTAAAAAAGGACTCCGACGAAGATGGTTTAACAGATTATGATGAGGTAAGAATCCATGTTACAGATCCATTGAATAAAGATACCGATAATGGCGGAATCCCCGATGGAAAAGAAGTCGAAAAAGGAAAAAATCCTAACGATCCGACTGATGATGTAGTCTTTATTCCTGATGTTGGACAGAAACTTAGTTTGAGAGGAATTAACTTCGAATTCAACAGTGCACGGTTACTGCCGAGTTCAGAGGATACATTAAAATTTGTTGCTGCCGGCTTATTAGCAAACCCTGAGATTCATGTTGAAATAAGTGGACATACCGATAATATCGGATCTGCAAAATCTAATGAATTACTCTCGTTACGACGTTCCGAGGCAGTAAAAAGCTTTATTGTTAGCAGAGGTGTTGCAGCAGATCGGATAACCACTGTTGGTTATGGATTTTCTCGTCCAATCTCTGATAACGTAACTGAAGGTGGCAGAGCGAAAAATAGAAGAGTTGAGTTTTTAAGAATTAAATAAATTGAAATAAATAATTAGGAGGGAAAAATGAGAGAAGCTGTTATTGTTAGTGCAGTACGAACTCCAATCGGTTCGTTTGGTGGTACTTTAAGTGGAATATCCGCACCACGACTTGGTGCTATAGTAATTGTTGAGGCGCTCAAAAGAGGCAACGTTCCAAAAGAGCAAGTGAATGAAGTTATAATGGGTTCCGTTTTAACAGCAGGTATGGGACAGGCGCCTGCTCGGCAAGCATCTATATACGCAGGTTTACCAGAAAGCGTCGAGTGCATGACGATTAACAAAGTATGCGGTTCAGGTTTGAAATCTGTAATGCTGGCTGCTCAATCAATAATGTTAGGCGATGCTGATGTGATTGTTGCGGGTGGTATGGAAAGTATGTCGAATGTTCCTTATATGCTCGATAAGGCACGCACAGGTTATCGGATGGGACACGGACAGCTAACCGACTTGATGGTTTCCGACGGTTTGTGGGATGTGTACAATAATTTTCACATGGGGAATGCAGCCGAAATTTGTGCCAAAGAATTTCAAATTTCCCGTGAAATGCAGGATGAGTTTGCTACGCAGAGTTATAAACGCGCAATTGAAGCACAGAAGAATTATTGGTTCAAAGATGAAATTGTTCCGGTAACAATCGAACAAAAAGGAAGCGATCCGTTAATCGTTAGCGAGGATGAGGAACCCAAGAAAGTTAAATTCGAAAAAATTCCAACATTAAAAGCCGCATTCCTAAAAGAGGGGACAGTTACGGCTGCTAATGCTTCAAAAATTAATGATGGCGCTGCGGCAGTTGTGGTAATGTCGAAAGAAAAAGCCGATGAACTTGGCATCAAGCCGCTTGTAAAACTTGTTTCTTACGCATCGTTTGCTAAAAAACCAGAATGGTTCACAACAGCACCAGCCGATGCAATAACTAAAGTTTTGAAAAAAGCAGGTTTGTCGTTAAATGATATTGATTTATTCGAAGTAAACGAAGCATTTTCGGTCGTTAATTTAGCTGTGAATAAAATTCTAAATTTAGATTCCAACAAAATTAACGTCCACGGTGGAGCCGTCGCACTCGGTCATCCTATCGGTGCAAGTGGGACAAGATTACTTGTTACTTTAATTAATGCAATGAAGTTAAAAAATTTAAAGCGAGGCTTGGCTACTGCCTGTATAGGTGGCGGCGAGGCAAGCGCCATAATTATAGAACAATAAACGAAAGGAAAGTTTATGAAAAATATTACAATTATTGGCGCAGGAACTATGGGCAACGGCATTGCCCATGTTTTTGCTCAGTTCGGTTTTTCTGTAACCATCAACGATGTAAAACAGGAATTTATCGACCGGGCATTTAAAACAATAACCGGTAATTTAGATAGGCAAATTAAAAAAGGAACTTTAACTGAAGAACAAAAATCTGCTACCCTTGCCAATATAAAGGGTGAATTATCAACAGTCGAGGCAGTCAAGAATGCTAATTTGATTATTGAAGCGGCAACTGAGGATAAACAATTAAAATTTAATATTTTTAAAACAATCGATGCGAACGCACCGGTCGATGCCATTTTAGCTACTAACACATCGTCGATTTCTATTACTGAAATTGCGGCGGTTACTAAACGGCCAGATAAAGTTATAGGAATGCACTTTATGAATCCGGTTCCCGTTATGAAATTGATCGAAGTGATACGCGGTTTAGCTACCTCGAACGAAACATATAACTCAATAAAAACACTCGCTGAAAAAATAGAAAAAACTCCTGTCGAAGTAAACGACTACCCCGGATTTGTTGCTAACCGAATATTGATGCCGATGATTAACGAAGCCATTTATTCTGTAATGGAAGGTGTTGCTACTGCTGAATCGGTGGATACTGTGATGAAGCTTGGTGCGAATCATCCTATGGGACCATTGCAGCTTGCCGATTTTATCGGGTTGGATGTTTGTTTAGCAATTATGGATGTAATGCACACCGGTATTGGCGATCCAAAATATAGACCTTGTCCGTTGCTTAAAAAAATGGTGGCATCAGGAAATTTGGGTAGAAAAACCGGTAAAGGCTTTTACGATTATACACAAAACAAATGAACAATAAAATATTAAATACCGATTCAATCAAGCTGTTATCAAATTCTAAATTGGATGAGATAGTTGATTTAACTTTTCTCGATCCTCCATTTAATCAAAATAAGGATTACAATTATTTTGATGACAACTTACCCGATGAAGAGTATTGGCAGTTGATGTTAAAGACGTGCAGGGGTATTTATAATGCAACTTCTCCTGGCGGTGCCATTTACTTTATGCAGCGAGAAAAAAACACTGAACAAGTATTAAAATGTTTACGCGACTCTGACTGGACTTTTCAAAATTTGATTATTTGGAAAAAGAAAACATCAGCAGTACCAAGTAATTACAAATACGGCAAGCAGTATCAAATTATTGCTTTTGCTACAAAAGGGAATTCTCCGAGAGTTTTTAACAAACTTCGTATCTCGCCGCCACTTCCGGGGAATTATAAGTTTGAACGAGAAAATGGTATTTACGTGACTGACGTTTGGGATGATATTCGAGAATTAACTTCAGGGTATTATGCCGGTGATGAAGCTATACGGACCAATGAAGGAGGACGTTTTCATAAACAGCAATCTCCGATTTCACTTCTGCTTCGGATTCTTCTTTCATCAACAGGAATCGGTGATACAGTTTTTGATCCGTTTGCAGGAACAGGTACAACATGCGTCGTTGCAGAACAGCTATCAAGAAAATCTATCGGTATAGAAATAGACCCGGCAAATATAGAGTGTATCACTAAACGATTAACATCAATACGAGAGGCAGATTCTATCGCAAAATATTATAAAGATTATTCCTACACAGAAAATCTTAAAAATATTTGGAATTCATCAATCGATGTAACTCCGAAGAAAAAAGACACAGCAACCCTTAATCTTTTCGCAGAATAAAAATGTATTCAATCTTTCATTTTTTTGATTCGTTATTACACAATCGTGAAAAATTTTATAAGGTAAAGAAGCTGGAAAATTTTATTTATGATGAAAAACTTTTGTCGTGTAAAAATTCCGGGATTTTTCCTGATATGGCGATTCGATTAAATGCTTATCCACAAGAATTAACAGGCGGTGAACTGATTGAACTGAAGGATAGTGGTAGTTATACTGTTTCATCTTTTAACTCGACAATTCCATCTAGTAAGAAAAAAATATCGAGAATAATTCAAGGCGAAAAAAGTGTTATTAAAGAACAAATGGAGAAAGTGGGAGACGATATTTATTCTCTACCGATAAGAGATGTTTATTATTTAGTTCGTGGCAAGAAAAATAAAACAATAAAAGTATGTCTGGTTCATGGTAGTTTTTTTGAAACGACCCCGATAGAAAATCTTATAAGCCAATCATTCGCTCAAGTTCTTGATGAACGATTACTGCATAGCGATATTCAACTTTCCGATGAAACAAGAAAAAGCCTTCTTTCTATCTTCTCGCAGCAAGAAAACTTCAGTAAAGTAAGAAATGTAGATAACGCGTCAGTTAAACTACGTTTTAGAATAATGACGGAAGTGAAGAAAGAGGGGAATATTCTTAATCCTAAATTATATCCCGAAATAAAGGATAACTCCATCAACCTTATATTGCCTTGCTATACTGAAACTGAAAGAGAGGATTCGATTCGCAAGGTTAAAAATTCAACTAAACCAACAAACTATAAATTACTTAGGTCGTTCTTGATTAAGCATCCGTTGAATGGACCATTTTTAGTATTTCAAACTGATCTAAAATGAAACGACAATACACCCAATAATTTTAAAAAATAGGTACACTATGAACTTCGATTTTACAGAAACACAATTAATGATTAAAGACATGGCGAAGAAATTCGCTGAAGATGTTCTCGCACCGTCTGCTGCCGAGCGAGACGAAAAAGAAGTGTTCCCTTATGAAGCAGTTAAACAAATGGGCGAACTTGGATTGATGGGAATGATGGTCCCCGAGCAATACAACGGTGCCGGACTTGATACAATCAGTTATGTTTTAGCGATGGAAGAAATCTCGAAGGTCGATGCCTCTGCCGGCGTGATAATGTCGGTAAATAATTCGCTGGTTTGTTACGGCATCACAGAATGGGGGAGCGAGTTTCAAAAAGAAAAATACTTAAAAGAATTGGCGACCGGAAAAAAATTAGGTGCGTTCGCTCTTTCGGAACCCGAAGCCGGAAGCGATGCTTCGAATCAAAAAACCACAGCTCTTCGAGATGGTGATTTTTATTTGTTGAATGGGACTAAAAATTTTATTACAAACGGCGCCAATGCAGATGCCGTTTTAGTTATGGCGACTACTGATAAGTCGAAGGGTGCTCACGGGGTTAGTGCATTTATAGTTGATAAAGGTATCCCGGGTTTTGAGGTAGCTAAAAAGGAAAGAAAATTAGGTATCCGAAGTTCGGATACTGTCTCGTTATCTTTTACCGATTGCAAAGTTCCTGTCGAAAACCGTATCGGCGACGAGGGTTTTGGTTTTAAATTTGCGATGAAAACACTTGACGGCGGTCGCATTGGAATTGCTTCGCAAGCATTAGGTATCGCACAAGCGTCTCTTGAAGCCGCTCTGAAGTATTCGAAGGAAAGGAAAGCTTTTGGACAGTATATTTCCGAATTTCAGGGGATACAATTCAAGCTTGCCGATATGGCTACAAAAATCGAGGCAGCACGGCTTTTAACTTTAAAATCGGCAGCCCTCAAAGATGCTAACAAACCTTATGGCTCTGCATCGGCAATGGCGAAGCTGTTTGCTTCGAAAGTATCCGTAGATGCTGCACTTGAGGCAATCCAAATTCACGGTGGATATGGATATGTGAAAGATTATCCTGTCGAACGTTATCTACGCGATGCCAAAATTACTGAAATTTATGAAGGAACCTCGGAAGTTCAACGCATAGTAATTGCAAGGAGCTTGCTGAGAGATTAAAAGAATGAAATTCAATTTCCTAATACTAATTTTGCTAATATCGAGTTTTATGCTCTTTTCGAGTTGTAGAAAGAAAGAAACGAACACGCAGCAAAACCCTTTACAAAGTTTAATATTTAATGTTGATGAATCAGTTATCGATAAAAAAATAACTAATAAAGAGCATAATATCTCATATCGCATTCCGAAAAATTGGAATAGGATTTCACTATCTGATATTGAGGAAAAACTAAAAGTGATTCTGAAAAATCCGACCTCTAATGAAAAAAGTAATATTATTTTATTAGACGCTTATAATGACACCGACCGAAACAGCTATTTGATTCTATCAGAGATAGAGGGAATTGATTTTGGCACTGATAATTTTAGGTATAAATTTGAGAACGCACTCAGAAATTCTATTGTTCAGGTTAATTCTATAAACTCAGCCGAATTTTTATTTTTACCATGGCATATCTATCAATTCCAAATAGTACACAATCAATTTATTTTTGTAAAAATGATTTTGAGTAAGTACCGGTCGGTCTCAAAAGTATATCAAATCGATTTTCTAACAAATGTTGAAAAATACCCATCTATGGCTCGGGTTTTAGAGTCGTTTGTGGGTTCGTTACAATTAATCAATCATAACTAATAAATTAAAGGAGTATTTATGTTAAAAAAAATAATTTGTTTAATTCTCGTCGTAGCAGTAATATTCCCTGGATGTTATAGTATCTCACATACTGTAGGCGAAGGGCACAAAGGTGCAGCTGTAGAAACTGCTCGTCAATGGTATGTGTTATGGGGTTTAGTCCCTCTCAACAAAGTGGATTCTAAAGAAATGGCTAAAGGTACTACCGATTATACTATTAAAACAGAAATCACACCTTTAGATTTTTTGATTTCTATATTTACAGGTTGGGTAACAATATATCCAATGACTGTTGAAGTCAAAAAATAGATTCCTTTTACGAGGACTTTCAAAAGCCGTAATTTTATCTGGAAAAAATTTCAAGGTGATTTACGGCTTTTTTATTAAAAAATAGGGGATTTAGCTGTTCATTTAAAGAATAACATAAGAAACACTTGACTATTCCCTTATATTTTGTTATAATACGGTTGCCTGATTTTAAGGGCATAATTAACATATTTCAAAATAACAAAGGAGAGTGTATGAAAAAGTTACTAACAATTTTAGCTGTTATCGCAGTATTTACTAATTTTAGTTTCGCAGGCGGCGATGCTTTAGCTTCAGCGGGCGATAAAGCATTAGTTTTTCAGTTTAATGGGCTTGCCAATTTGGGTGCAGGATCGTTTATGTCTTCCCCAAATGTATCGGTTGGTGTGTTGGATATTCCTCAATTCAACGCCATTGGTGTAAAATATTATTTTTCAGATGGCTTTGCCGGGCGCGCAGCTTTGTTACTTGGCTACAATTCAGAAACTGAAAAAGCCGGTGCTGGTGGTTTTTCTGACAGGAAAGAGAGTAGCATGGGACTCGGTCTCGAATTCGGTATCCAATCAAATATAATTAAAAGTGGTTCGTTCGTCGGTTTCATTGGAGCGACCGCTGGTTTTGCTATGGTCAGTGGCACTTTAGAGCCAACAACTGTATCACCGCCCCCAACCGGAGTAGTTACAAAATATGATGCAAGTGCAACTATGTTCGGTTTAGGTGGTATTGCCGGTTTCGAATATTTTATTTACGATAGAATTAGTTTAGCAGCCGAGTACCAATTTGGATTAGTATTAGGAGGCGGAACTTATGAAGTTACACGACAAGCTCAACCTACAACGACATTCGATTTACCTTCTATGATGTCTTTGGGTTTCAACACCGTTTCTTTTAAACTTGCCGCATATTTCTAATTTTTCTATTCTTTTAAATTTCAATTTATTGGCGTCTTAAAAACAATTTAAGACGCCTTTTTTTTATTTGAAATCAGAACTTTTTTTCTTACATTAAAACGATGAAAAAACAGAGCATTACAGTTAATTTACTTGAATTCGATGTGTATATTGGTGGTTTGCACCAGGATGATTCTATCTTATTTATTGCTTCATCAGATTCCGACACCAAACCTGTGGTTATTAAATTGGTTGCAGATTTTATAAAAAATGGCTATCGTATAATACACATTCATCATCTTAAGAAATATTTCGAACTCGACATATCGAAAAATAAAGTTAACACGTTCGATTTATCAGAATTTCCGATTGGGAAGATTAAAAAAGCGTTTGGGCGTTTCCTCACAAAAATGAACGGGAAATACTTTTTGCTTTTAGACTCGCTTTCGGGTTTACAGAAAGATATTAAAAATGAAGAAGATATCGTTTTTCTTTATAATTCCTTCATCCAAGAAGCAAAAAAGAAAAATATCCCGCTTCTTGCAACTTTAGGAAGGTCATTTTTTTCAATTGAATCGATTGCAAAAATCAAAGATAGTGCCTCGGTCGTTTTGGATGTCTGTAAACATCAAAATGAATTGTACTTCAATCTGATAAACAGCAAAGAGAGATATCTTCCGTTAAGGATGAGTCCCTTAAAATTTGATTTAAAATCTGATAAATTTTCTTCTCATGAGGCAGAGCTTTCCGTAGAACCGATGGGAGATTTTATCCCTTCCACTTTTACACCCAAAGATATATTTCAAAACTCATTTCGAAATGCTTCCGATGCGATGATGGTGTTTGAATGGGGAGGTAACTTCAGAGAAGTAAATTCTAAGTTAATTGAAATAATGGGTTATTCTGCTGATGAACTAAAAATTCTTAATCTGTTTGAAATACTTGCGCCCGGTTATAAATATGCCGCATTAAAATTTTATAAGAGTTTAAAGAATAGGAAAATACAATCTTTAAATACTATTGTTCGAAAAAAGAATAATAAATTATTGCCGGTAGAAATTACCTTTTCAAATTTACACGATGGTTATTTCCTGGCTATCATTCGTGATCGCTCTCAACAAATCGCACTCGAAAATGAATTGAGATATGATAATTTAAAATATCAACGGATATTGGAGGAGTCAAATTTAGCAGTAGCAGTTTACGAGAAAGAAAATTGTTTTTACTTCAATTCTCAATTCAAAAAGATGTTTGGAAATGAGAGTGATGAAGTTTGGCAGGATTCTAAACTAAAGGATATATTTACTCAAAATAATTTAAAAACAGTACGGCAGATAATTAAAAAATCTGAAACAACCAATGCAGCAGTTACTGCGGAACTGAAATTAGCTAAATCTGATAGTACGGTGTTCGAATGTGAGGTAGCATTTACTCCAATCCAAATTGCTAATAAAAAATTAATTCAAATCGGTTTTTTCGATATCACTTTGCATAAAAATATTGTTGAAGAACTTCAGATATCTGAGCAAAAATTTAAAAACTTCTTTGAATCATCTCCTATCCCTTTGGCAGTAGTGCGTGATAATGTTTTCCGGTTTTGTAATCAAGCGTTTATGAATTTATTTTTATTTAATACTCTTGAACAGGTAATTGGAAAAGAAAAGACCCTCATCGGAATAAAATTAGAAGAACCTGAAACAAAAAAACAAAAACGGGGAAAGAAAAATATTGTCAACTCCTTTACTTTTAATGCACTTAAAGCAGATGGTACTGTTTTTAATGCTGAAATGGTTAGCTCGGCGATAACTTATAACGGAGAAATCGCATTGTTAGAATTTTATCAGGACATTACACAACGCGTAGCCGTAGGTAACGATCTGAAGCTCAGAACCCGTGAGTTCAAACTACTCGATAGTATTCTTGATGATGTTCACACGACTCTCGAAATTGAAAGTATTTCTGAGAAAACCTTAAAAACAATAACCGAGCATCTCAATTGGAATATTGCCGGTTTTTATATAAAAGACGAGAAGAACGATTTCACACTCAGCAGCCATAAAGGGATGTCGGAAAATTTATTAGCATTAATGAATAAATTCAATTCTGAAGAGGGAATTGGTGGCTTTATCAGTAAGACACAGGAGCCAAAAATAATTTCGATGGATTCGTATCCGAGTTATTTGCCTCACAGTTCAACATTTACAAAAGAAAAAATTTCCACTGTTTGTTTTATTCCGTTAATCTCGGATTATAAAGTTAATGGTTTTATATTGCTCGCATCACGTAAACCGCTTGAACTTGATACGTATTCTCTTAATCTTTTGCGCTCGCTTTGTGGGCATATAGGTTCTGCGGTTGCAAATGCTATTAGTTATAATAACTTAATGCAGATAAAAGACCGCTACGAGAACTTAATCGGCTCTATATCTGATGTGCTTTATTTCGGAACAGGAAATGAAATGTTCTTATATATCAGTCCTAATATCGAAAATTTTATCGGCTATAAACCTAAAGATTATGCACGCAATAAAACTTTGTGGCTAAGTACAATTCATCCGGACGATAAAAAAATAATATTTCTGAGAAATGCGAACTTGAATGATTACAAAGATTCGGTTGGTATCGAGTACAGGGTTTTACCAAAAGGTAAAGCCGAATATGTTTGGATACATGATTCAATAACAATTTCCAAAAACGACGCAGGTGAAATTGAAAGTGTTTACGGGATATTAAGTAATATCAACGAGAGGAAAAATTTAGAAGAAATTTTACGTAAGACTGAACAATTTAAATCAGGAATATTATCAGGGATACGCGAAGGTGTAGTCGTTCTCGATAGCAATTTTAATTTTATCGAGTGGAACGAGGCAATGGTAAATATTACAGGTTTAACCCGAATTGATATACTCGGGAAAAACATAAACGAGTTGTCATCGAATTATTTCGGATATGATATCGAAAAATATCTGAAATTGGCGATTGAAGGTCAAGTGGTTAGTTCAGATGATATTCCTTACAAAATTACTGAAACCCAAAAGGAAGGTTACTTATGGGGAAGATATGCTCCATTAGAATCTAATGATGGAAACATCGTCGGCGTAGTTGCAATTATAACAGATATCACAAGGAGAAAAAAATTAGAAGAGGATATCAAAAATTCCGAACAGCTTTTACGTAACGTTATCGATACGATGGGCGATTTGTTCGTTCTGACTGATTTGCGAGGACGGGTGCTTCAGGTAAACAAGGAGTTTACCAATGCGCTTGGATTTACAAAATCGGAGGCTGCCGGGAAAGAATTCCCTTACCCCTGGCTGCTTGATGAAGAAATGAACCGGTTCGTGATTTGGATTTCGAGCTTAAGGTCGAAGAATTATCTACACGATTTCGATATGACCTGGCAAACTAATAATGGTGAAAAAATTCCGATAAGTTTGAATACCACACTGCTTCGTAATGCTTACGGTGAACCGATAGCGATGCTGAATCTTGCACGTAACATATCCGAGCGTTACAGGATGGCATTAGAGTTAGCAGATCGCAATAAACAGATAGAAGCGATTAATCAAATAATCCAAACTGCTAACCAAACTATGGATTATGAAAAGATATTTCAGGTTTTTGCAAACAAAGTTTATGAAATAATTCTGTACGACCGTATCGAAACCTGTTTACTGAACGACAATCAGGTAATAACATTAGGCGAAATTGTAAAACCGGCTGGTGTATTCAGTTCCGGTTCTATAAAGGATTTGAATAGCAGCATCTCAAAAATTGCCTTGCATAGCAAAAAGCCCATCGTTTCATTCGATGTGAATGTTGATGAAAGATTCATCATACATAATGTTGTTGAAACGGAATATAACTCTTTGATATCTGCTCCATTTTTATCGAAAGGTGAAATTCTCGGCACAATCAATCTATATTCACAGGAAGTAAATGCATTCAGTGAGAATGTGCTCGATAGAATTAAACCTTTTGTTGAACAGATTGGAGCGATTATTGACCGTATTTTGTTATTCAGGAAAGTCAGCGACGATGCGGCATACATATACAATCTCTTAAACTCCATCGATAAAGTTATTTTCACAGTCGATACCGATTTACGAATCAATGAGGTTAACAAAGCATGGTTCGACTTCATCACCAAAGTACGCGGCGAATCGAAGAAGTCTTATACCGGCGCATTTTTGCTTGATGAAATTCCTGATAATATATTTACCGACGAATACGTTCAGCTATCAAAAAGAATTCTTGATGGTTCCTTAAAATATGTCAACAAGGAATTCGAATTCAAAACAGATTCCGAGCGTTATAATTACTATCTTACTATTCATCCGATGATTATCGGCGGAAGAATTACAGGAGCTGTTTTTACACAGACAGATATTACTGATCTGAAACGAACTGAAGAAGAACTTAAAAAACGTAATGACCAACTGCTTGACTTGAATGTAATTTCCGCTAACATTTCGTCCTCTTTTAATCTCGAAACAATTTTCAATACAGCTTTACCTCATATCATACGTTTTAACAAAGCTGATTATATTTTATTATATCTTGCCGATGTGCAGAATAATTTTTTAACTCTTAGAAAACAAATTGGGTTACCTGAATCTTTCAACAATCTACCGTTGAAGATTGAAGGATTGCCATTTGGAAATATAGGAAATCGGACACATTTGTTTATTAATAACGATGTTAAATATGATTCTCGAGTATCTGAAATAATTAAAAATTATCTCAAAGATATTCAAGTTTCTGCCCTTGCCGAAATTTCCTTGAAATCAGGAGACAAAACTGTCGGTATTATACAAATTTTCTTCAAAGAACCATACGAATTTACAACACAGGAAACACAACTGTTTTCTTTAATCGGCAACCAACTTGGAACATCAATCGAGAATGCGTTATTATACTCTGAATTGCAATCACAATTCGAGAGACTGAATATTTTATACGAATTAAGCCAGCACTTGACCGCTACTTTGGATATTGACCAAGTCTTAAATAATGTTTACGAACAACTCGCAAAGATAATTGATTTTGAAGAATTCTTTATTCATTTAATTGATGAATCGAGGATGGCTCAGTCAACTGTAATGCATATTGCGACTGTCGCCGGCGATAAAATATACTTCCCTAAAATCAATCAACAGATAAGCATCAAAGTTGGCTCTCCGGTTTGGAAAGTCATTACTTCCAAACAATCATTATCGGAAATTAACGAAAAGGGAGAAATACTGACTTACATTCCGATGGTTTCTAAAAATAATGTTACAGGATTACTCTCGTTGAAATCGAAAACACATACTTATTCTGATACTGAACTTCGTTTGTTAGAAAATGTATGCAGTTTAACGGCAATGGCTATCGAGAAATCAAAATTATACGATGAAACCGTTCAGAAATCATTAGAAATCCAGCGTCGAAATCGGGAACTCGATGACTTTACCTATGTCGTTTCGCACGATTTGAAAGAGCCACTTATCAGTATCGAAGGGTATAGTCAAATTTTGAATGAAGAATATAAATCTATTCTGCAGGGAGACCCGGCTGAGTTTTTACACTCAATTGTTCAGGCATCTTCAAGAATGAAAAATTTAATTGATGACCTTTTAATGCTTTCGAGAATCGGACGTGTATCAGAGTCGTTTAAAGAAGTTAAGCTTTCAAGCGTTATAGATGATGTGGAAATTGATTTGTTGTATGCTATTCAATCAAAGGGAGTAAAGATAATAAAACCAAACTTTCTACCTGAAGTATTCGGCAATGCAACGCAGCTAAAAATTGTTTTTAGAAATCTGTTATCTAACGCAATCAAATTTCTGAATACTGATTTACCTGAAGTAGAAATAGGTTGCAGCGATTACAATGATGATAAATATCTTTGCTTCGTTAAAGATAATGGAATAGGAATCGAAGAGAAGTATTTTGAAAAAATATTTGTAATATTTCAGCGGCTGCATAGTAAAGAAGAATACGAAGGCACCGGCGCCGGATTAGCTATTGTGAAAATAATTATCGAAATGCACAGATGTAAAATATGGGTAGAGTCAAAAATTGGCAAAGGTACTACCTTCTATTTTACACTGCCAAAAGTTCTTAACCAATAAGAAATGAGAAATCTATATGCAAGAAAATAAAATTGTTATATTGCTCGTTGAAGATAACAAAGATTTTGCGAGATTGGTAGAGATTTATTTAAAAAAATTTGAAAAAGATAAGTTCATAATAATATGGCGTGAAAACGGTACAGCGGCTTTGCAAGAAGCAGAGAACAACAAAGAAATCGACATTGTGCTGATGGATTATTTTTTACCGGGAATGAACGGGCTGGAAATCACTAAAGTGATGCAAGAAAAGCATATTAATTTACCGATAATATTTTTAACAGTAAATAAAGATTTTGAACTGGCTCTCGAAGTACTACGGTACAAGGTCGATGACTATCTGGTCAAAGAGGAAATTACTTCACCGGTGCTTCCAAAAACTATCATCGAAATTTTAGAAAAACAGAAATTAAAAAACCAATTGATGGAATTGGAAGTAAAACAAAAACGCGTCGAAGTATTGCAAAATATTGTAGCGCAAGTGGTGAAAAATATTTCTGAACCACTACAGACAATCGGCCAACAAGTTCAACATCTCAATTCTAATCCTGATAATGAGGAGGTAAAACCCTATTTGAAAATAATAAGCGATAACTTTCAGAGGGTTATTAGTAAATTCGAAAAGATAAAAAATCTGAAGCAGGACAAAACTATTACATACATCAAAGGGATAAAAATGATAGATTTAACAGAATAACGCAAATTGTAATTAGATTCATATTTTTGTAAATTAGAAGCCAGGAATGCAAAAACTTTTGAAAAATATTATCAGTGTAATAGTAAATATCATAGTCCTATCTTCGATTAGTTTCTCTCAAAATTTTGTAGTACATACTCATAAATCAAATTATGAGATATTTCAAATGTTATCTTCAAATCTCGCGGATTCCTTGATAAACCAAAATGGGCTAAAACAGGGAGATTCGATAACATTTGGGATGATTTCAACACCGAACGATTGGTTTGTTGAAAACCAAATAATTAGAACATTGCAAGGTAAAAGTATTATTGATGTGCCACTTATAGCTTCCGGTGAAGGTTCACAAATGCAAATCGAGTGTGCAGTATCAAAGATATTTGTGAATTATTCAGATATTTACAGAGATGGTTTTTTAGGAAACAAGAAAGTAACCCGCTCAATCGGAATAGAATTATCGGGTAAGATTTTGGATAAAAATAAAATAAAAATTATACAACCAATTTATACTACATATAAAGACACTGTTTTATTCAGTTCGATAAACAGTTTAGAAGAACAATATATACCAGCAACCAAGGGAATAATTCCCGACGACAATATAATCGAAAAATTGATTATTCCTTCCGTCGTTGTTTCATCTGTTGCAATAATAACTTATTTATTTTTCACTTTAAGGAATTAATTAAAAATGAAATTATTTTATTCGATAATGAAAGCTGTTTTAACAATTACAACTTTAACATTATTCATATCGTGCAGTTCATCGAAAGTAGAAAAGAGTTTAACTGCCGAAGAGCATTTTGATTTGGGAATGAACGAGTTTAATGATGCAAATTATCTCGAAGCAATCAACGAGTTCACTGTTATAACTTTGCAGTTTCCCGGTAGTGCAGTATCCGATGATGCACAGTTTTATTTGGGTGAATGTCGTTTCATGCGAGAAGAGTATTTGCTTGCTTCTTATGAGTATGAAGTTCTAAAAAAAAATATGCCCGCCAGTCCGTTAGTGTCGCAAGCCCAATATAAAATCGCACTGTGTAATTATCAGCTATCACCAAAATATTCTCTTGATCAATCGTTTGCTTTAAAAGCCATCGATGAGTTTCAGGCATTCATCGAATATTTTCCTGCCGATACGTTAGTTACGAACGCTGAAACCAAAATTTATGAATTGCGTGATAGGTTAGCGGAAAAGGAATATCAAACAGCCGTTCTCTACATGAAAATGGAATATTACAAAGCGGCGACAATATATTTCGATAATGTTTTAGAGAATTATCACGATAGCCAATATGCTGAAAAATCTTATGTCGGCAAAATCGAAACATTGATGAAACGTAAAAAACGCGAAGAAGCTTTTGCTGAAGCTGAAAAATTATTTTCACGTTATCCAAATACAACCTATCGAGGGAAAATAGATTCGTTACTCAAAGGTTCGTTATGAAAAAAGCTTGTAAAAATGTGAAGGAATCTCAGATAGAAATGACCGAGCTTGTCCTTCCGAACGACACTAATCAATTAGGAAATTTATTAGGCGGACGATTAATGCATTGGATGGATATTGCTGCTGCAATCGCCGCACAACGGCATACAAACCGAGTTTGTGTAACTGCCGCTGTCGATCAAATGGAATTTCATCATCCAATCAGATTGGGAGAAATTGTGAACTTAAAAGCTTCTGTGAATCGGGCTTTTAATACATCTTTGGAAGTAGGCGTTAAGGTGATTGCTGAAAATCAACTTACCGGAGGGTCGAAAATTGCTAACTCCGCTTATTTTACTTTTGTTGCACTTGACGAACTTAAAAACCGGGTAAAGGTCTGCGCCATAAAACCCCAATCCAGAGAAGAGAAACGGCGTTATAAAGAGGCAGCTATCAGACGAAAGCATAGATTAGCGGGTATCCGAACTGGAGGATCGTAATTACAAAATAATGGTTGTTGCTCTCGATATATTCTATACTACTTTCCTTAATCCTCGAAAATTATTAGTGAGTTTGTTCATTATCAATTTCCTTGAATTATCGGTAATGTATTCTCAACGACATCCCTCCACTTTTTCTACCGTCATCGGTTTGAATGTTAGCAGGGGAAACGAATATTTACTCAAAGGCGATTTTAACGGCGACGGTGTTACTGATATTGCTTCTTATGGTTCTAAATTTATTTCAATCTCTTTTGCTATTAACGATTCTACCGAATGGGACACAAAATCGTTCTTAACTGATTTTAAAATTATGAGTGCTG
The DNA here is from genome assembly GCA_030017895.1 of Bacteroidota bacterium. Classification (NCBI taxonomy): domain Bacteria; kingdom Pseudomonadati; phylum Bacteroidota; species Bacteroidota bacterium. The sequence goes on from JASEGV010000007.1 coordinate 39,512, forward strand.
TAACCGCCGATTTTAACAAAGATGGTCACGATGATATTGCTGCCTTATCTGCTGATAAGCGTTTATTGAAAATTTACCTCTCACGCAAGCCCGATTCTCTAGTTTATAAATGGAAAACTGAGTTTGCACAGAGTTACGATTTCATCAAAACTGCGGATATAAATTATGATGGCAAAGCAGATATTTTACTCTACGGTAAAAATGTTCTCGGCTTAACTGTTTTATTGGGCCGCGGTGATGGTACATTCAGACCACCTCAGGTCATTTTATCCGATTATTCTTTCAGTTCAGTCGGTGTGCATGATTTTAACGGTGATGACCTGCCTGATCTATTTTGTGTTAATTGGGTTTCGAATGAAGTTCAATTATTTTCATCCTATGCACAGTTGAGATATCTCTTACCATCGACTATAACTTTCAGCGATGAACCTCATGAAGTAACGCCGGCATTTATCAACCCCGATGATTTGATCGATTTGATTGTAACTTTTAAAGATAAACCTATTTTGAAAACTTATTTAGGTAATGGTTTCGGAAATTTTGAACTCTATCAAAATTTAGAACTCCTCTATCCCGTCGATAAAATTTTGGGAGATGATATTAATAACACGGGCTCTATCGATTTACTCCTCTTTAACAAAACTTTTAAATATCTTTCGCTTTGGCAAAAAGATACAACAGGTTTGTTTGCCGTAAGAACCATTTATAGTGCGGGTAAAAATCCTAATGATGTATTCTTGTTTACTAATCGGACATCAGATTATCTAAGTCTTGCGATTGCATCACCTCTTGAAAAAAAAATATTTCTAGTTGATAATTCAAATTCAAATTCCCAACTTAATAGCGAAGCTAATTACATTACCGGATTGCTTCCAACCGGTTTACGTGCATACGATGTAACAAAAAACGGAAATATAGATATAATTCTCGCAAATCAAGGTTCCAAATCTGTTTCTTATTTTGAGAACAAAGGCGGGGGTGTTTTTACAGGACAGGTAAGTTTCCCGATCGCAAGTGAAAAACCAAACTCTCTCACAGTCCTTCATAAAAATTCTGATCGGATGTATGCAATTACTTCGCATTCATCAACTTCACAGATAGCTGTTACAGAAATTGATTTTACAGATTACACCAGTTCGACTTATGCGATATCAACAAGTCCGTTTCCGACAGTTATGGATGTTACAGTATCAAAATCAACAGGATTTTTAAATATTTTTGTTAATACAACTGAACCCGAACAAAAATACTTTCAATTCTTCAATTTCGAACAGATTGGTAAAACAAAATATCTTGAAAAGGAGCTGTTAAATTTAGAGACTCCCAAAATACGGGGCGGTTTTATTTTAAATGCTGCACAATCTGTCGGAAATAATTTTATTTACATTAAAGAAATATCTAATAATAATCTGAACTTATGCTCGAAAAATACAAACGGTACGCAGAAACCTACCAAAGGCAAATGTTACTATTCAATTAAAGATACCACGATCCAAAAAGTTCTGTTCAGCAAAGGTGATTTGAATAATGACAAGTATCAAGATTTGATTATTTATTCACCAAGTTCAAAAGAATTGTTACTATCACTCAACAACAACGATACTTCCTTTTATCAACCGCATCAAAGATTAAAAAACATAAAGCTGAATAGCGTTTCCGATGTACAGGTTTGTGATTTTGATGGTGATAATAAAAACGATTTGATAGTTGCAAATTACCACACCCGGACGTTACAGCTTTATTCAGGAAAAGGTGATGGTAGTTTCTCGCCACCTAAACGTTTGTTAGGTATCGAAGCTGTCAGCAGTTTTGTAGTAAGCGATTTCAACAACGATATGATTCCTGATTTGGCATTAAGTTACTCTGAAGACGGTTTTATTAAAATTATTTACGGACAAAAATAGTGTTTAAAAGAATATCAAATATATTATTAATTATTGTATTACTTGCGGCAAACACTCCTTCAGGATTTGTTTATGCTCAACAATCTCTATCAATTACAGAGCAACAGTCCTTCGTTGAAAAAATTAAAGAGTGGCGGCAAACAAATTCAATCAAAATATTAGATGATGAACATCAACCGAAATGCGGACTTAGTTTAGCGTTTGAAATTTTACATGCTTATCCTAATATGTCTTTAAATTATCAAAAAACAATTAGCCAGTTATTAGAGCCTCCATACAGGCAAACAAACAAGAGTTTAGGTTTCTTTACAGTATATTACGATACAATAGGTTACCACGTTCCCTCATTATTGACGCCGTCAACACCACCCCGACGAATGCTCAGTGATACAAATTACGTTAAGAATCATTCCGACTCGATGCGTGTAATTACGGAGTATGTTGATTCGACACTTCATATCTTTAATTCGGTCTGGAAATCATTTGTGGATGTAATGGGATATATGCGCCCACCATTTGAATCAGGTTATGATAAATATAATATTGTTTTGACTGAACTTGGCGGCGGATTGTATGGACAGACAGTTCCGAACGGTAATCCGATTAATCCCGGTGAATTTCCTCCAAGATATTCTTCATACATCGAAATCGATAACGATTTTATTGCAGTATATCCATCAAGTCGTGGATTGCCAGGATTGCGAGTTACAGCGGCACACGAGTTTCATCACGCAATTCAGCTCGGAAGCTACGGTTATCGTGAAGCCGACCGCTACTTTTATGAAATAACAAGTACGTGGATGGAAGATGTTTTGTACAACGGTGTGAACGATTATTATCAATACATTAAAAATTCGTCGGGTGCACCGCGTGGACATTTTGCAGAACCTAACAAATCTTTTTTGGCAACTGATGGGTTGATTGAATACAGTCGTGCGATTTGGGGAAAATTTGTTGAAGAAAAATATTCCGCTTCAATTATGCGTCGCGCTTGGGAGGGTATGCGTAGTTTTAACAGCATTAAGTCGCTCGATAATGCTCTTATTGAAGTAAATTCCACTCTCCGAATTGCGTTTGTTGAGTTCGCAAAATGGAATTACTTTACTGCAGGCCGCTCGCTTTCCGGAAAATATTATTCAGAAGCTTCAGGTTATCCATTAATTAAAGAAAGAGCTGAAATCGAAATGACCGGTACCTCACGCACATACAATGACAGCACCGAAACGTTTTCTTCTATATATCTCTCTGTATTATTTAATGAAACTCCGGTTCAAATAATTACTACAAATATTAATCAAGATGCTGCCGAAGCTGGAAATAAGGATAACAAAAAATATTCTCTCCTACTTCGCACAAGTCAGCTAGATGGTTATCGTGAATTAGTTTCCGGTCTGTTTGCAAAAATTAATGTTGGTGATCCTCAAAACTGGACTTTTACATCGGTGGGGCAGGCGCCTGTTATCTCCTCGTTAACAGTCTATCCAAATCCTTATGTAATCGATGGTGGCGGAAAAATTCACATCGAGCTTCCTCCGGCAGGTGCAAAATTATACATTTATAGCTCTGATATGTCGTTAGTTTTCTCAAAAGATTTCCCATCAGACGATAAAGAACAAACAATACAATGGGATGCAAAAGATGATAATGGAATAAGAATAACATCCGGTATTTATTTCTATGTTGCCGTGTCTAACAATAAAGAATATGTCGGTAAAATTGCAGTAGTACGAAAGTAATGGATATAAAATTAGAGATTCAAAATATAAAAAAGATATTTAACGGCAGGAAAGTATTTTCCGATATTAATTTTAAGTTAGAGAATAAATCCGCTTTAGCAATTACCGGACGAAATGGTTCCGGGAAATCGACGCTTGTGAAAATACTTGCCGGTGTCCTTTCGCCGACAAACGGGCAGGTGGACTTTTATCTGAACGGCAAGTCGATTGATGTACAGAACCGCTTTCAATATTTTGGATTTGTCGCCCCCTATCTTCAGATGTATGACGAGTTTACTGCTATGGAAAACCTTGAACTGTTTGCACGTATCCGGAGTATCGAAGTGGACAAAGATTATATCGACTTACTTCTGAAACGAGTAAATCTTTACGAACGGAAGGATAGCTATGTTCGCGAGTATTCTTCAGGGATGAAACAGCGTTTAAAATATGCTTTTGCTTTATTACACAAGCCGCCACTTCTTATACTCGATGAACCTCGCTCAAATTTAGATGCCGAAGGAATAGCGGTGGTCTATCAGATTATACAGGAACAGAAACAAAGCGGCTGCGTGATTGTTGCAACGAACGATTCTGAAGATATTCAATTCTGCAATCAAGAAATTGATCTTAACCAATTCAGAAATAAAGCGAAATGAATAAAATCTTCAACATAAATTCTGCACTCACGATATTTATCAAAGACTTCCGTTCGGAATTACGCACCCGTTACGCTTTGAACGCTTTGATTATGTTCGTAATTACTACTCTTGCAATAATCTTATTTGCCGTCGCAAACGAAACTCCTTCAATCGAAATATCTGCAGGAATTCTATGGATAGTAATTTTCTTCTCTGCGATGTCGGGAATGGCACGCACTTTCGTAAGCGAAGAGGAGAGGGGAACTGTGATGACACTTCATCTCATTGCTAAACCATCCACTGTATTTTTCGGTAAATTGTTGTTCAACTTAATACTGTTATTTCTGATGAATATATTTACGGTGGTGTTGTATCTTATTTTAATTCCGAGTTTTATAATAAAAAGCTATGATATTTTCCTGCTAACAATATTTTTGGGAACTATTGGCTTATCTGCCGCATCAACAATAATTGCTGCCATAATTGCAAAATCGAACACAAAGGGGACACTTTATCCTGTGCTTTCATTCCCAATTCTGTTACCATTACTAATGATTGTAATAAAATCTACTAAATCGGCACTCGAAGGTATTGAGATTGCCAAAGCAATGGGCGATTTTCAGGTTATGATAGCTTATTTTGTAGTAATTATTGCTGTATCGTATTTGTTATTCGATTATGTTTGGAAAGATTAACTTTGTTACTAAAGAAACTTTTTCGTATTTTTAAACAGAAATTTATCAAGTAAGTTTATGATATTTAAAATAATATTAGGCATTGGACTGACGTTAGTGATAATCGCAGGGATCGCATTACCGATGGTTCCCAATCCAAGTTCATTTTTTGAATTACCAATTGTTCCGGGACTCGAGGACAAAGCGAGAATCATATTCTTTCACGTCCCGACAGCGTGGGTTTGCGTAATTGCATTCATAACATCTCTCATTTATGGGATTCAATATTTGAGGACTAAAGAAATATTATATGATATCAAGTCGGTTACGGCTGCCGGATTAGGATTTTTGTTTTGTATATTAGCAACTGTAACGGGTGCAATTTGGTCGAAGTTTAGTTGGGGTGCTTTCTGGAATTGGGATCCACGCCAAACTTCTATATTTGTATTGCTGCTTATTTACGGTGCCTACTTCGCACTTCGGTCTTCGATTGAAGTTGAGGAAAAGCGTGCCTCTCTTTCGGCGGTCTATTCAATTATTGCAGGACTAACAGTTCCTTTCTTTATTTTTATAATACCTCGTATCGTCTCGAGTTTACATCCCGACCCCATCATAAATCCACAAGGGAAGATTCACATGAATCCTACGATGCTCGTAATCTTCATCGCATCGCTTACGGGTTTCACGGCTGTTTATTATTGGATGTTTAATTTGAGAGTACGTTTTGCAAAATTACAGTATCAACAACAATCGAAGGAACAGGACTAATGGAATTTTTAAATCAGAACTCATTATACATTGTATTGATTATAACTTTGATTTGCTGGTTTGGCATTTTTGGATACCTTCTATCGTTGAATAAGAAAATAAATAAATTAGAAGAAAAAATTAATAAAGAATAAAAGGCAGTAAAATGAAAATAAAAGTAATTGTAGCCAGCGTAATAATCGTTGGTGCTTTGATATTTGGTGCATCTTCGTTTTTGGAGAGTAATGTTGAGTATGGAACTTTTTCGGACGCAATGGCTACCACCAAAAAGATACAAGTTAACGGGGAGTGGGTAAAAGATATTCCAACTTCGTTCGATATTGATAAGGGGCAGTTTATTTTTTATATGAAGGATATCGACGGAAAGGCGATGAAGGTAGTGTACGACGGTGCGAAACCGAACAATTTCGAGATTGCCACAAGTGTTGTAATAAAAGGAAAATATAACAAGGATTATTTCCACGCTTCCGAAATATTGACCAAGTGTCCGTCGAAGTACGAAGCCGACCCGAACGCAGCAAAGCAAACAATGTAAGATTAATCAAGGTCTGGTGGTGTTATAGTAATTCCCGGTTTTCTGTATTAGAAAATCGATACATTAAATATTAACTGAAGTTACGCAGAATTGACTTTTTGTCATGTTGAGCGAAGCGAAACATCTAAAAATAGCCTGAATTTGAGGTTTCAGATTCTTCACTTCGTTCAGAATGACTCTTTTGCGTAACTTCAGATATTAATTTAAATAAATTATTTTGGAGGTATTATGAGGAAAATATTTTCGCGATGGCTTATGATTGCCGGTATTACAGCTACTAACAACATTCCTGTTTTTTCACAACCTTACAAACAGTTGGAGGGAATTAATCTACAAAAAACCCAAGGGATAAAAGTAATCGATCGGAAATTGTTAGACGTAAACAATATTTCATCATATTTCAGAAATAATGGAGAATTTTATTCCGATCATGCTACTTGGGGACCTGGGTTTGAATGGCCTAAAGGGAGTGGGATTAATGCTATATTTTCTTCTGCTTTGTGGATTGGAGCAAAGTATAAAGATTCTGATACGACTAAAGACATACGAGTAGCAACTGCAGGACATTTTGGAAGCGAATATAGACCAGGAAGAATTGATTCAAAGACAGGTTTCCCCGATGATTATACAAAACCAGAATATAAAATTTATAAAGTCCAACCGAATTTTGATTCTCCTAACTCAAATCCAGATTATCTAAATTGGCCTATCGAACAGGGTGCACCCTGGATTGATCTGGACAGTGATGGTAAATGGAATCCCCTCAAAGATAAGCCAGGAATACAATTTCCATTTGGTTACACAATTCCCGATATGATTTTGTTTTATGTGTACAACGATGCAGACCCAGCGGCTCATAATTGGGTTTGGGGAAGGTCGAAGCCATTAGGTGCTGAGGTAAGAAAAACCGCTTGGGCTTATACATCTTTGCCTAGTGTTCAGTTTTTAAGATTTCAGATTTATAACAAAAGTTCACGGTCATGGGATAGTACATATTTAAGTTTGTGGTCGGACCCAGATTTGGGAATTTATACCGATGATTATGCTGGATGTGATATAGGATTAGATTCAAGAGGTAAAAGACACGATTTGGGTTATTGCTATAATGGTAACGACGATGATAGTCCGAATGGATATGGGGAGAATCCGCCAGCAGTCGGTTTTAAGTTGCTTAAAGGACCTATTGCATTAAATATAATTACTGCATTTAGTGTTTCCTGTAATCCAGGTCAGGGGGGATGTATAAATTATGGTCCGCACGTTCCAGCCTCTTTTATTCAAACATATAATCAAATGATGGGGTTAACACCGGGTGGCAAACCAGTGATATCCCCCTACGGGGATACTACTAAATTTATGTTCAGTGGAGATCCGGTTACGGGTTCTGGTTGGCTTAATCAACAATCTTGGGGACCAACTGATATCAGATTTTTAATGTCAACAGGTCCATTCAATATGGCATCGGGAGATTCACAAGACGTAATATTCGCATCTTTGATTGCGCAAGGTTCAGACCGTTTAAACTCAATTACAAAATTGCGTGAACTTTCGACTAATATCCGTTATATATACGAAAATAGTTTCCAAAGCTTACCGATTGTAAAATGGAACTCAAGATATTTATCGAGTGATTCAACCTCCATCGCAGTAACCGTGAAAGCACAAGATGCAAAAGCTGTAAAGGCTATATTATACCGAGATCACGATGGATTCCAAAAAGTATTTAATCTATACGACGATGGACTGCATAACGATGGTACAGCAAACGATGGTGTATTTGGTAATAATATCAATATCTATCAATTTAAAATCCCTTGTAAATTATCTCTTGAAGTTGAGCAGATAAACGGAGAAAAAATAATATGGCAGGATGTAGCAACTCATATTACAACTGCTGGTCCGATGCAAATAGTAGATTTTAAAATTATATCAGATAACCTCAATGCAGATGGAAATGCAAACCCGGGTGAAAATATAAGATGCACATTCGGAATTAAAAATTTATCAAGAGATACACTTGCTAACTTTTCGGTGAGTTATTTTCCTTTAACTAAAAATATACAGTTCTATAAGGACTCGTTGCCAGTGATTTTTAGTGGTAATTTAATCCAAAACAGCGGTATCTTTTTGGATGCGGCAAAATTTATATCATTTAATATTACAAAAAACGCAATGGTCGATGGCACAGAAAAGATATTATTTCGAATTGTAGATAAATTTTTAAACGTGTGGTATGATACAGTCAAAATCATAATTCATAAACCTCACTTCCCACCTCAGGAAATATTTTCAACTCAACAAACCGGAGAAGCTGAAGGTGCATTCGGTTTGCGTATAATCAATCCTGAATTACTAAAAAACCATAATTACCTGATAACCATAGAAAATTTTCAAAATTCAACTCTGTTTAATTTGGTCAACAGTACCACAAATGAATCTTTGTTACTTAAACACCCATTACCAGACGAATTTGGGCATAATATACCTGTTACTGAGGGTTTTAAAATAACGCGCGGTACAACAACAACGAATAAAGGACTCAAAAATTGGAAATATACTCCATCATCTAATATTTGGTTTACAGGGATTAGAGGGCGAACGATGGATTTAAATATTGATCGCAAAGGATTTATTACTTATCCTCGTATCGGCACATATACAAACATAACAAGCGGGTTAAGTATTGATAGTTTGAGATATGTAGAAATTCATTTCGATAAAAAATATACACAAAAAGCTTATAGATACATATCAGGATTTCAAATAAGGCCGCCTCGTAAAATAATCAATTCGGATTTTAGACCATTCGTAATTGACTCAATCGGTTTTGGATATCTATATCAAGATTATCAGCAATTTCGACTCGGTATAACCGATAGCGGATTTGTTGTCCCCTTCACTGTATGGGAGGTTGACGCAAAAGAAAAGAAGCTGAGACAATTAGATGTGGGTATTGTAGAGAGGAACGATACGCTTTATAGATGGAAGAAAATTTCTCCGTCGGATTCTGTAAAAGAATATATTTACACAGGGAATGTGGATGGTAGATGGAATCCGTCACCCGACCTGAAAATCGGAAATACTTTTTATCAGCATTACGACGGCGACGAAGTAATACTAATTTATTCATCTAATTATAGCGATACTACCAAGCCTCAATATAGTTTCCGAAAAAGTGATATGAGGGAAAAGTTTCCTCAACTACCCTTAATGTATTTGGTAGCGATGAGGCGAACGAATTTGGAAAAAGATTTTAACGATGGTGATTTCTTAAGAATAAACCCATATTATCCATTACGTGAAGGAGATATTTTCTCATTCAATCCCGTTGACTTAAAAGAAGTGGTAGTTCCCTCCAATTATCGGCTCACACAAAACTATCCCAATCCATTCAACGCAGGGACAGTAATCGAATACGGTTTACCGGTTAGCGGTAAAGTTACACTCGAAGTTTACAACATACTCGGACAAATAATTGCAATACTGATTGATGTGGAAGAGAAGGTAGAAGGAAATTACTCGGTTAACTGGGATGGGAAAACTGTACGCGGAACATTTGTATCGACAGGTGTTTATTTTTACCGCATCTCAGTTTTGGGGGAGAATAGCAGCTTCGCTCAAACAAAGAAGATGATAGTAATCAGATGACTGGCTTGAAAAATGGCTCTGTAATAAATATTTTATGTTTGGAACCAAATTTTTGTGAGGCTTCGTTCATATCGGGTTTGGTTTTAAAAAATCCATAACCCGAAGCGCCACTTCCGGACATCAGAGCAAAGGCGGCTCCAAGTTCTTTTAGATGAGTTTTGATGTTTTTGATTTGTTCGTAATGTTTGAACACCACTTCTTCAAAATCATTCGTAATCAGATCGCGTAACTTTTCAGGATATTTGATATTTCCGATTAAATCGTTTTTTAAATTTGTGGTTTCCTTTTTAGGATTGATATTCACGTTCTTATATGCCCAAGCCGTTGAAACATGAATTTGAGGATTGACTAAAATTATCCAATAGGGAATATCGAGTTTAATATATTCTAATTTTTCACCTCTGCCGGTTGCATAGGCAGTTCCATCTTTGACAAAATAAGGAACATCAGAACCTAAACTTAATGCAATATCCATCAGGTTACTTATACTAATTTCCAATCCCCAAAATTTAGGTAAATGGACTAAAACCGCGGCTGCATCCGAGCTGCCACCACCCAGTCCTGCTCCGACAGGTATATTCTTCTGCAAACTTATGTGGACTCCTTTGTTTATATCATATTTCAGTTTGAGTAGCCCAGCGGCACGAAGACATAAATTATTCTCATCAACAGGGATTTCAGGATTATCACAATCCATCGATATTATATCTGAAGCAGAAAATTCTAACTCATCAAATAGGTTAATCCGATGGAATACCGTTTCAATATCATGATATCCATCCTCACGCTTTCTCAGAATCCTTAAACCTAAATTTATTTTGGCGAATGCTTTTATCTTCATTTTTTTTTGTTTAAAATACGAATCAGTTTCTGAATAAGCAAGCGTTTCTATAATTTTATCCTCTTTAACCTTAACGAATTACTTACTACCGACACCGAACTCAACGCCATCGCTCCGGCTGCCAACATGGGGTCGAGGAATCCAGAAGCAGCTAATGGTATTAATATGATGTTGTAAATAAAAGCCCAAAACAGGTTTTGATATATAGTGGTTACAGTTTTCTTTGAAAGCTTTATTGCCTTAACAACTCCGTTCAAGTCACCCTTTATTAGTGTAATATCTCCCGCTTCGATTGCGATGTCGGTTCCGGTTCCCATAGCAATTCCGACATCGGCCTGTGCTAACGCTGGGGCGTCGTTTATTCCATCTCCAATCATCGTTACAAGTTTTCCATTTGTTTGAAGTTCTTTAATTTTATCGACCTTATCTTTAGGGAGCATTTTGGCATAGTATTGCTCTATTCCAGCAGATTTGCTCATAATTTCAGCAGAACGCTCGTTGTCGCCTGTGAGCAATATCGTTTTAAATCCTAAACTCTTTAATTCGCTTACAGCTTTCTTCGAATCGTGCTTGAGTATGTCGCTTAACGCAATTATGCCCACAAGGTTGGTATCAACTGAAACAAACACAACCATTTCTGTCTGATGATCTGCTATATCAAACGATGTTTGTTCAAAATTTAAACCTCTTTGCTTCATCAACTCTCTATTTCCTATGTAAATCAGTTTATTATCCATATAACCTTCTGAGCCAAATCCGGTAATAGATTTAAAATTTTCTACTCTGGATGGCTTAATGTTCTTATTATTCGAAAAATGAATAATTGCTTTGGCAATTGGATGTTCGGAAAGTAACTCTATTGAAGTAGCATATTGGAGCAGTTCTTCTTCTGTAAATGGACTTATAGGGATTACGCGTGTAACATTCAGCTTTCCTGTTGTAATTGTACCCGTTTTATCGAAAACTATTGTGTCAGTTTTACGAAGTCTTTCTAAAATTTCGGCATTTTTAATTAATATTCCTTTTTCAGCAGCCAAACCGGTTCCAACGATAATAGCAGTTGGTGTAGCCAACCCTAATGCACACGGGCAAGCCACAATCATAACAGAAACAAAATTAATTAATGCTGGTGTATATGACCCTATTGCAAAATACCAGACTATAAAAGTAATGCTCGCAATCCCGATTACGGTTGGAACAAAAACTGCTGCTATGCGGTCAACTAAATTTTGTATAGGTGCTTTAGAGCCTTGCGCATCAGTTACCAATTTTACAATTTGAGCTAGCATAGTGTCTTTGCCAATCTTCTTTGCTAGAAACTTGAAACTCCCTGTCATATTTATAGTTGCACCGATTACTTCATCATCTTTTTGTTTATCAACAGGGAGGCTTTCGCCGGTTATCATACTTTCATCAACGGACGAATTTCCTTCGCTTACTATTCCATCAACTGGTATTTTTTCGCCCGGACGCACAATTACCATTTCATCCAAGACTACATTTTCTATCGGAATTTGAATTTCTAACCCATTCCTTATTACCGATGCCATTTTGGGTTGTAGTCCAAGTAACTTTCGTATTGCTTCGGAGGTTTTACCCTTTGCACGAATCTCCAATAATTTGCCTAACAAAATTAATGTGATGATAACTGCAGATGTATCGTAATAAACATTTAACTCATGTCCTCTTGAAGTAAAGTAAGATGGAAAAAAAGTTATTGCTGAGCTATAAATAAAAGCAGTTGATGTACCTATTGCTATCAAAGTATTCATATCGGCTCTGAAATGTCTCAAGGTTGCCCAAAAACCCTTGAAGAAACGATCGCCAGCCCAAAATAGAACAGGGATCGTTAGAACGAAAAATATATAATTCCACGTTTGATTACTTAAAAAAGAAAAAGGAGTATGATCCAGCATCATCCACATACTGATAATAGTGATCGGTATTGTTAAAAGTAAGCTGAAAATAAAACGTATTCTAAGTTGAACGGAAATTTTACGATGCTCCTTTTCCTCAAACTCCCAGATATTTTCCTCAGGAACTTCGCTTAAATTGTAACCTATAGATTCGACTGCGTGTTTAAAATGGCTTGTGTTCACTTTGGATTCATCGAATTGAATTGAGGCTGTCTCGGTTGCAAGATTGACTGTGGCTGATGCAACACCTGGCAGTTTACTTAAAGTATCTTGTACTCTCGATACGCAACTGGCGCAGCTCATACCCAAAATTGGGAGCTGAATCTTTTTTAAGTTTTCTTTTTTGGTGGAAGAATTTAAATTTTGAGGGATTGAAATGTTGATAACCGGTTGCATATTCATTTGGATTGGCATTCCGGTAGGTTTGTTGGTCAGGTAGAAATCAGGATTATCATCGAATCGTTTTTTGCAGCCAACTGCACAGAAGTAGTAATCGTTATTTTTGTATTTGCTTTTTCCTGCTGCTTTATTGGGTTCAACTTCCATTCCACAAACCGGATCGATATATCGCATTTATCTTCCTCCTAATTAAAAACGCCAATGTCGGTTAAACGTTGGCGTAGTTTTTCGGTTAAGTTTTGGATTTCGTATTTCGAAATTATTTACCATCTTTGCAACAACCGGGTAATGCGTCGTATGTTTCACGGTTGCGCGGTATTTCATTTGCATCATAACCCGCATCAGAAATCGATTTTTCGAGTGCTGCAATTTCTAATTTTGCTTTATCGAATTTTACAGTAGTCGATTTCTCCTGCAGATTAACTTCAACGCTTTCAACACCATCAACAGCCGAAACAGCCTTCTCGATAGTAGTAACACACATCCCACACATAATTGAAGATGTGGTTATGGTTGCCGATTCGAGATTTAGTTCTGTTTGCTGTTCAGCTTGTTTCTGCCCGCAGCCAGCCAACAAGCTGATCAACAATACCGAAAGAACAATATATTGATACATTTATTAATTTCCTTAGCTCTTCTTTACTTCTTTTTTCTCGGTTTTATCTGGGCATTCGTGTTTGTTATCTTTCGTTTTTGAGCAATCATCATCGTGCTTCACACCTGTTTTCTGACAGCAGTCGTCGCCTTTGTCGCATTCTTTTTTGCTATCTTTGGCTTCCTTGCTTGTGCAATCCGCTTTGCCTTCGTGTTTTTGTGATGCGTCTTTTGATGAGCAATCCGATTTTTTCCCATCTACTTTAGCTTCTTTGCTCATACAATCTGAGCCGGCTTCATGTTTGTGTGTTGCATCTTTTAATGTGCAATCTGATTTTTTGGCTTCTGCTTTAGCTTCAGACTTTGCAGCTTTATCACTCGGGCAGCAGGATTTTTGTTTTTCTTTTGCTGCATCGGTTTTCTTGGTTTCGGTCTGTGCAAATAGTATAGAAATTGATACTAATACTACTACTAACAAGGCGAACAGATTACGTAATTTCATTTGTTACTCCTTTTGTTTTGTTGTTGTTTGAGTTATTTTATTATTTATATTATTTAGTTCTTTGTTATCGGTTTTTAGTTATAGTTAGAAGTTCATAGTTTTAGTTGATGGTTGGTGAAACTATTAAACTATAACCAAGAACCAGAAACTAATAACTATATTTGTCTGTCACGAAACAGCTATAAATTAATCTTTTCTTTGCTTAATTCCAATCAGAACACTCTGCCAATCATAAAAACCATCATAGTCAGCATAATCACACCACTAACTACAGCATACGTTCCTATATCGTGCATCCACATTCCACTCGATTTATGTGTAGTGTGAACACTTCGCTCGGCTTCAATTTCTATGGGCTTTTTTAGCACAATATCTTCTAATTCCGAAATAATGTAAGATATCTTTAAATCCTTTTTAGTCTTAACAAGGTAAGTAGTGGAATAATTCCCGTTTGAATCTTTATCGAGCTGAACCGCCTCAAAATGCCCATCGTGTCCAAATTCAGAAATCAACAAACGTACAGTGGCTGTTGATGGTATGCTGTCATTCAGCGAATAAATTTTTATCTGGAAAACGGATTCGGTGTTGTAAAACAGAGGCGGAAATTCGGCTGTAATTCTATAGTCGCTAATCTCCACTTCTTTTATTAATTTTTCAGTTGTTTCTGTATGATTGTTGTGTCCGGTCTTGTGCATCATTCCACCCATCATCATACAACCTGTAAATGAACTAACGAATAGAATGATTATAGTGAACAATATATATTTCATAAAGTACCTTTTATTAAAAATTTAAATAATTATTACGTCTGGGTTTATCTTAGTGGTGACCGTCGTGGCCACTTCCGGTATTGGTTGTATCCATTGTACGGAAATGGTAAACCATGTCATCCTTCATGGATGTACTTCCATGTCCACCCATCATGCCCATATCATCACCCATCCGATTTGCCATCATGCGCATCATTTCTCCACTCATATGAATCATGTACTCCATGTTCGAGTACATCATTGAATCGGGTTGTAAGGTGCATTGGGTGTTGTCTGCATTCCACCGGAATTTACCGGAACTACGATGCTGTTGCACGAGATGATTCATCTTCACCGAGTCCATCATTGCATAAACCATCATTCCATGTCCCATCGAATCGCTAATAGGGCAGAGAGAATCAGTCATAGCAAGCTCACTTATGAGATGAAGATTCTTCTCTACAACAGCTCGATCAACTGACTTGGCAAAGCTGAGTGTAATTCCAGCATCTATACGTACTCCTGCTGCACCGTCTTTGGGATCAATAGTGAAATTTACTGTCTGTGAATTACCCAACATTGAAGTAGAATCTTTAGAACAGCCGGTTATGCCAACTACCACAACCATTATTGTGAATAATATTTTCGCATTCATGTTTTTTCTTTCTTGTTGTTTATATGAAAACTGATTTATCGTTATTTTATTTTCTTTAAATTCGTTCCGCATTTCGAGCATTTACTCGGTTTATCCGACTTTTCTTCGGGGTGCATTGGACACACATACATTTCTGCATGGGTTTCAGATTTAGTCACTGCTTTAGGCATTGCCTTTTTCGTCAGTGCCATTCCGCACTTCGAACATTTGCCTTCTTTGTCAGATGTAATCTCGGGGTGCATTGGACAACTATACATCGAAATATTCTTAGTAGTTTCCTTTTTCATGCAATCAGAGTTGCCATCGTGTTTGTGTGTTGCATCTTTCGATGTGCAGTCAGAAGTCTTACCTTCTGATTTAGCCTTAGTCTTTGCAGCTTTGTCACTTGGGCAGCATGCTTTTTGTTTTTCTATAGCGGCATCGGTTTTCTTGGTTTCGGTTTGTGCGAATAGTATAGAAACTGATACTAATACTACTACTAACAGGGCGAACAGATTACGTATTTTCATTTGTTACTCCTTATTATTAATTTTTGTTGATTATGATATTTAATTAAATTCTTACGTTTACCTTAATGATGGCTATCATGTCCTGTTCCAACTTGGGTTGTGTCGATAGTAGTAAAGTGGAAGAACATATCACTTGCAGTCATTCCGGTTCCATGATTGCCCATCATATTCATATTGCCCATTTGTGATTCCATCATCTTTACCATCTCACTGCCCATATGTATCATGTATCGCATGTTCGGCATCATCATCGAATCAGGCTGCAAGATACATTGAGTGTTATTTCCATTCCATTGAAATTGACCGGAACTACGATGTTGTGACATCAGGTGATTCATTTTCATAGAATCCATCATTACATTATCCATCATTCCATGTCCCATTGAATCGCTGATTGGGCAGAGCGAATCAGCCATAGCAAACTGACTAATGAGATGTAGATTATTTTCGACAACTGCGCGATCAATAGATTTAGCAAAGCTGATTGTGATTCCTGCGTCTAATCGAACTCCTGCTGTTCCATCTTTGGGTTCAACAATGATATTTGCATTCTGCAAACTACCCATCATAGATGTAGAATCTTTAGAGCAGGCGCTGATTCCGACTGCAACAACGATTAAGGTGAATAATATTTTCGTGTTCATGTTTTCTTCTTTCTTATTGTTTAATAGAAATCGATTTATTGTTATTTAACTTTTTCTAATTTCATTCCACACTTGGAACAGTTGCCCGGCTTGTCAGATTTTTCGTCTGGGTGCATCGGGCAAGTATACATTTCTGCTTTCATTTCAGATTTCTTTTCGGCTTTCTTCAGTGAAGCTTTTTCCAAATTCATACCACACTTCGAGCATCTGCCGGATTTATCAGAAGTTATTTCAGGATGCATCGGACATGTGTAAACATCTTTTTGAATTTTTGGTTGTGTATCCATCTTAACTACCTTCTTTTCTAAATTCATTTTACACTTTAGACATTTACCGGGTTTATCAGAATGGACTTCAGGATGCATCGGGCAAGTATAAATAATATTTTCTTTATGAATTTGCTTCTGCACCTTCGCGGATTTCTTTTGTTGAGTTTTATCCTGAGCATTGTTCGATGTTCCTAATAGAAATATGCTAACCGCGAAAGTCGTCATATAAAATGTGAATCGTTTCATTGTGTTACTCCTTATGTTGTTATTTTTTGTTTTACATTTTCGTTGTTCTTAAAATGGTTTTATCATGATCATTATTATCATCATCGTTACCATTACAATGCCTCCAACGATAATCGGTGTTGATAATTTGAAACCGCCGCTCACAGCGGCGCTAGAATTCAGCGGTAGTGATTTAACAAAAACATCAAAAACGATCGGTTTTGGAAGTGTATTATTGTTTATAGTTTCGATCTCGAATATGATTCGATATTCACTCGGTTGATTCACCGAGAATTTGTAAACATATTTTTGATCTTTCAATATTCCAAAGAGTTGGGTAGAAATTGTATTGTTGTTACCGACATCTTTCAATGTCACTCGACCTTGAACTGGTAGGAGAGTTGAATCATTCAACAAATATGTTCCCAGATGGATTGATGATTCCTGTTGAACGATCTCTGATGAATATTCGGCAACAATTCTGTAATCATCTGCGATGATTTCTTTAACAATCTTTCCCTGTGCACTTCGATTATGATCTTCATTCTGCTGATCGGCAGGGCTGTGCGTCATCATACCCGGCATCATGCAGCCATTCAACAGCATCATGGAAGAAATTATTAATAGAATGGGTATGTATATCATTCTGTTTTGATTCAAATAGCTTTCCATAATTTTCTCTATACCTATCATAATTATTCCTTCACTACAAGCGTTCCTTCAATCATGTTCATTGGACATGCGAAAGTGAACGACCCGGAACTAGTTGGTGTGAATTCCAACGTTGTTACTTCAAATGGTGTAAGCAATTTCTTTACATCGAAATCTTTGATAGAAACTGTGGCTGTGCATCCTTCTTCTTGAAGATCGAAGTTGAGATTCAAGGGGATTCCCTTTTTTACAACGATTGTGTTAGGATGATAACCATCTTTTATTGTTATGTTTGCTTCCTGTATGCCATCATCATTGATGAACGCGTAACCCTTCGATGGAGTTACAACTTTATGCTCAGAATGTGTGTCGGTGCTCTTGGCGCTATGCTGATGCCCGCTTGAGCCCATAGAGCATTGAGCATAGGTGTTCGCATTTGCGACGAAGACAGCTATTACGATTATTGCGAGATAAAATTTGAATTGCTTCATTGTGTTACTCCTTATAATTAATAGTTGTGATTTAATGTTGATGTTCCGATTCGCCTGTGGAATCCTGATCGCCTTCATGCTCATGTTCCTCGTTCGGTTCATTATGCTGGTGCGAGTGCGCTTGCTGTTGTACAGCGCTTCCACCTACACCAAACTCGTAGACTAACTTACCACCTAAATGAGCACCATAGAGCATTGCAATTACAGCAAGTCCACCGATAGCCAAGTAAATCGATTGATGGAGATTCTTTGACGGTAACATTGTTTTTAAAATACTTCTCCAGATAAACAGTAAAATAAAAACTCCACCGACTATCAATCCGATAGTTTCATGAGTCTCCATGATTTCATGCGAAGCTTCATTGTGTGGAATCGCGTTGGCTGCAATTAAACCGGTAACAATCGTCATGATGATAGCGGCAGTCCCAAAAAGCTGTGCCCACCAGCCGGCATTCTTGAGAGATTCTTTTTTCAATAAGATTCCAAGTAAGTCCCAAATCAATCCGACCGAAAGAATTGCAATCGGAAAGTGTACAAAATACGGATGTATGTTTTGCATGTTATTTTTCCTTTATGTGATTATTCAGATTCAAATATTTTCAGTTTATCCTTCTTTCATCCAGCTTGCCATTTTTGAAGTCTCTAATTTTCCTTTCTTTAATGCACGTTCTTTCATGTAACTGAACAAAACCGGTGTTACAATTAAAACGTGAATTGTGGATGTAATTAATCCGCCGATCATCGGTGCGGCGATGGGACGCATAACATCCGAACCTACACCCGCACTCCACATTATCGGCAGTAGTGCAATTAAGCTCGTCCCGACTGTCATAATCTTCGGACGCAATCGCAGCACTGAACCTTCAATCGTCGATTCAGTAATGTCTAACATCGTGAGCGGACCACGCTTGCCAAGCTCAAAAGACCTGAAACGTTTATCGAGCGCTTCGTGGAGATATACAACCATTACAACACCTGTTTCAACTGCAAGTCCGTATAGCGCAATAAATCCAATCCATACGGCAACCGAAAAGTTGTATCCTAAAAAATAAATCAAATACACACCACCGATGAGTGCGAAAGGAACTGATAGCATTACTACAAATGCTTCTTTAAAATCCTTTGTAATAAAATAAAGCATTACAAATATAATGAAGAAAACCATCGGCATCAGTAACTGCAATCGTTCGCGCGCTCGGATTTGATTCTCCCACTGTCCGCTCCATTGGAGTGTATATCCAGCGGGTAGTTTGAGTTCTTTGTTCAAAACTTCTTTTGCTTCATTTACAAAACTTCCCATGTCGCGCCCCCGAACATTGAGATAAACGATTGAACGAAGTTGTGCGTTCTCGCTAGATATCATTGGCGGACCAGGTACTATCTCGATTTTTGCGAGTTGAGCAAGTGGAATGTAACCGCGAGAAGAAACGGAAGAAGGTTGAGAGATTTCGGATTTCGGATTTCGGATTTCGGATTGTTGCGCAGAATTACTCGTTGAACCCATAGAGCTGCTCGATTGTCCGTTGCTATTCGGTTTCGCAGACGACATTGAAGCCGCACTCGATTTCCCCATGCTTTTAGAATTAATCGGCACAAGAAGATCATTAAGCGCTTCGAGATTATTTCTCCAATCTCTTCCAAAACGCACGCGGATAGGGAAGCGCTGTCTTCCTTCAATCACCATTACGATATTCTCACCACCGATCGCAGTTTCGATTACATCTTGAACATCACCAACGTTTATTCCGTAACGAGCGACTGCCTCTCTATCAATATTTATGTCGAGGAAAAGTCCGCCTTGAACTCGCTCAGCGTACAAATCGGCAGCGCCGGGAATTTTACGCAAAACATTTTCGGTTCTGATTGCCAATTGCTCAAGCGTATCCAAATCTTTACCGAATATTTTTATACCAAGGTCAGTCCGCACGCCTGTTGAGAGCATATTGATACGATTAATGATGGGCTGAGTCCAGCCATTTCGTACACCTGGGATTTGAAGTTTTGAATCAAGTTCGGCAATTATATCATCCTTTGTAATTCCGGGTCGCCATTGGCTTTTCGGTTTCAGTATGATAATAGTTTCAATCATACTCACAGGTGCGTTGTCCGTTGATGTTTCAGCTTTACCTGCTTTACCAAGCACCGACTCTACCTCAGGGACAGATTTTATGATTGCATCTTGAACTTGCATAATTCTGTTTACTTCAGTTATCGAAGCGGAGGGGAGCGTAACCGGCATAAAGAGCAGACTCTGCTCGTCGAGGGGCGGCATGAATTCTGAGCCGATGTTCGTCATCATCGGTATTGTTATGAGAAGCGCGATGATGTTAAGTGCGATGGTTGTCTTGCGATATTTTAAAACCCAGCGAATTACGGGTGCATAGATTTTATTTAGAATTTTGCCGATAGGATGTTTTTCTTCACCTTTAAATTTACCGCGAGTTAGCATCGTCATCAACATCGGAACTAATGTAATTGCAATTATCGCTGAACCAATCATCACAAATGTTTTTGTGAACGCGAGAGGGCGGAAGAGTTTGCCCTCTTGACCTTCGAGTAGGAAAACAGGAAGGAAGGAAACAACCATAATTGCAACTGAAAAGAAAATTGCTGGTCCAACTTGTTTAGCCGACCGAATCGATATCTCGATGTAATCTTCTTTCGTCAAAGTTCCTTTTTCTTTTTGTGCTTCCGCCACGTGCCGGTACGCATTTTCAACAAGCACAATTGAAGCATCGACAATTACACCGATAGCAATCGCAATCCCTCCGAGCGACATTATGTTTGAAGTAATTCCGAAAGTCTTCATAAGTATGAATGCCATTAGCACTGCAATCGGGATTTCGATAATCACACGCAGCACACTTCTGAAGTGAAGCAAAAATAAAAATACAACTATACTGACTACAATTGCTTCTTCGAGAAGCGTACCTTTTAGATTATTTACTGCCGCCATGATGATATCGGTGCGGTCGTATGCGGGCTTGATCTCAACACCTTTTGGAAGCCCTGCAGAAATTTCCGTTATCTTAGCTTTGACTCGGTCAATTACATCTTTTGCGTTTTCACCGTAACGCATTACAACTATTCCGCCAACAACTTGCCCTTCTCCGTTTTTCTCGAGCGAGCCGCGACGAATATCGCCACCAAGCTGGACGACACCTAAATTTTTAATATAAACAGGCGTTCCACTTGAGCTTGTAGATACAACTATATTCTCAACATCTCTTATTGATTGGATGTAACCTTGTCCGCGGACAAAATATTCAGCATCCGAGATTTCCAAAATCTTTCCGCCAACGTCGTTGTTCGAGCGCATTACCGCATTCCGTATATCGGTTATGGATACGTTGTATGCTTTCATCTTATTTTGGTCAATGTCGATTTGATACT
Source organism: Bacteroidota bacterium (assembly GCA_030017895.1). Taxonomy (NCBI): domain Bacteria; kingdom Pseudomonadati; phylum Bacteroidota; species Bacteroidota bacterium. Next base: position 61,235 of record JASEGV010000007.1, read on the forward strand.
GTTTAACATATCCACCGATTGATGCGACTTCGGCAACACCCGCTACACCTTGAAGGTGTAATTTGATGTACCAATCTTGAACCGCTCGCAGTGTTCCTAAATCGCTCTTACCCTCTACGGTGTACCAGAATACGTGACCAACTCCGGTACCATCGGGACCAAGCTGAACTTTGGCACCTTGTGGCATCAATGGTTGAACAACGGAGAGTTTTTCCAATACTCGACTCCGCGCCCAGTACAAATCGGTTTTCTCTTCAAAGATTATGAAGATGAAAGACATTCCAAACATAGATTGAGCGCGAATTGCGTGGACTTCCGGAATACCTTGAAGGGCAGTGGTGAGTGGAAAGGTAATCTGGTCTTCGATCAATTGCGGTGAACGACCCATCCATTCAGTAAAAACAATCACCTGATTTTCTGATAAGTCGGGTATTGCATCTAATGGAGTATGAAAAACAGCCCATATACCCCAGCCGATAATTAGCAAGTAAGCGAGAATGACAATGAATTTATTTCTTGCACTGTAGTCTATTATTTTTTCTATCATGATAACTCCGTAGAACTTTGATTAGATTTCAGATTTGGGATTTCAGATTGTATACTAAAGATACGATGGTTCGTCTTCTTTGACGGAATATGGTTTTTCGTGTATGTTTAGCACTGTTTGCATAAATTTAAAAATCATCTTGCAAACTTCTTCATAACCTTCAATTAACTCTTTGAAGAGTTTCTCATCTTTCAATGATTTCGTATCATACAAGAACTGTAGATGTTCGATTGTTTCTTCGGCTGATGCATAAGCACGATTCAAGTAGAGAAGAAATTCATTTTTATACTTTCGTAATGAATATCCCTCAACGATGTTAGAAGAAACTGATTTTGCTGAACGGCGAATTTGGCTTCCCTCTTCATACATTTCAAATTTCGGCAAAGTCAGAGTCAATGCATGTACTTTAACAGCAAGTTCATGACTTCTCTTATATATTTCAAGTTTTCTATATCCTTCATCTGTCATAAAATAATTCTTTCAATTATTATTATCTATAATCTCAAATCTGTAATCTACAATCTATTTTACTACAATTTTTCCTTCAAGCATATCCATCCCACAGTGGAATCTGTATTCACCGGCTTGCTTCGGTGTAATTTCGATTGTGGTTGTTTTATGTGGTGTTAAATATTTCTTTATTTTAAAATCTGGAAATACAACTTCATCAGTACATTTGATTTCATCGTGCCGCTCAAAGTGAATGGTAAGCTTCTTACCTTTCGTTGCATGAATCGTTGAAGGCGAGTATCCACCGTCAACAATGATCGTTACTTCGTTCGATGGTTTAGTATTTTCATCGGTCGATGTTTTATTTTCTGTTGAAGTTCCATGCTGATGCCCACCGGTTGCTGCGGGTTGTTGAAGCTGGCTCTCAGAATCGAGTAAATAACCACCTGTTACAGCGACTATATCACTTATTTTAAGTCCGCTTAATATTTCAACACGGTCATCGGTTTGAATTCCAACAACAACATCTCGCGGCTCAAATCTATTTTCCTTCACTTCAATCCAAACAACATCCCTTTTTCCTGTAGAGATAATGGCTGAACTCGGAACGACAATCGTATTTTTTGATTGAGTTATTATCTGTGCTGTTACATACATTTGCGGTTTCAATCTTCCAGTGGGATTGTTAAATTCAGTCCGCACACGAACAGTACGGGTTTCATTATTTACGACCGGTTCAATAAAAGTTACTTTACCATCAAATCTTTCATTTGCATATGACTCAGTTATCAATTGAACTGCAGAGCCAATCTTTATGAACTGAATATCTTTCTCATACACGTCTAAATAGACCCATACTCTCGTAAGATCAGCAAGTTTGTAAAGTAACATACCTTCGTCAACATATTGACCTTCTTGGATTTCTTTAGAGATTACCGTGCCTGAAATGGGGGATGGGAAAGAAATAGCGTACAAAACCTTCTGATTCTTTTCGATTTCGAAAATCTGTGACTCGGATAAACCGAAATGAATTTGTAATCGGTCGCGAGAAGCCCGAAGTAATCCTTCTTGTTTATTTTTTGCAGCGAGAAGAAGTTCGTTCTGAGCCGAGATTAAATCAGGACTATAAAGCTCGAACAGTGGCTGACCTTTCTTAACAACCTCACCGGTATAGTTCGCATTCAGCTTCTCGAGTCTTCCTCTGAATCTTGCCGGTACAATTGCAAGATTCGGTTCTGCAAAATCCACAACGCCCACTGCGGTGACTTTCCGACTGATTGTTTGCTTTTTCACAGTTTCGGTTGCAACATTTGCAATAACCCGCTGAGTAGGGGATAGACTGACCGATTGTAACATAGCTAAATCTTCAGCCGAAGCGTCTTTCTGATTTGTCTTTTTGACAAGAGCCATTCCGCAAACAGGGCAAGCACCTGGCCTGTCTGATACAACCGATGGATGCATTGGGCATGTGTAGTAGCTTTTTTCTGCCGACTCTGCTTTGGTGACTGATTCGGTTTTAACTTCTTCTGCGTAAACTGGAGTTCGCTCCATCCCCATCGGAGATTTACCGGGATGGTCGCTTCTATCACCAGGAATCATAGAATCGGTCCAGTATAGGATTTTTCTTTCTGGTTTGGATGGAAATATTGTTGGATAGAGAAACCATCCCACTACTCCGAGGAGAACCAATGTTACAATGCTGATACTTAGTTTTTTCTTCATAATTTTACCTTTGTTATTCACTCAATACTGTTTGATATTTTACATTCGACTCCTCTGGAGTCGGTATTGTTCCTATAATTATATCTACAGACATTTGTCTCCTCTGGAGACAATTACTTGTTTTCTTTAGAAGAGTCCGTAGGACTCTAATGTATGTAGATCATTGTAAAATATTTTATTCCGCTCCAGAGGAGCGGTATGTTGATTTTTATTCAATGTTCAATTTTCCATTTATCCAATTATCCATTAGTTCATCGATTCATCGATTCGATGGTCAAATGATTCGATTGCGTCGAAGACGCATCCGCCTATGGCGGAGATTCAATTTATCTTACTGAAGTTACGCAGAATTGACTTTTTGTCATGTTGAGCGAAGCGAAACATCT